>JBEIMN010000119.1:0-7801 GCA_040378705.1 Acidobacteriota bacterium | reverse complement strand
TTGGTGGGTTCGTCGCGCTCGACGAGGTCGATGCGGATGGGTTTCACGTCACCGTCGCGAAGGGGGCGCTCCGAACTGGCGGCGAGGCGACGTTCCTCTTCTACCACAGCTCCCGCGCGCGGACCATCGACTGGCGCACGCTCAATCTCGAAGAACGTTATCCTCCGGATGCAGTCTTCCGAATGGGCCGCTGGACAGGCCGGAACCGGCTGGAGAAAAATTGAACGCAATTATTACCAGACACTCGAAATCGAATTAAATCGAAATAGAATAAAGGGGATCAACTGAATGACTGAACAGATAAAGCCGGAGCCGGTAATTATTCTCAATCCTGCCGACAATGTCGCCGTTGCGCGTGTCCCGATTCCGGAGGGGACGGAGATATTGGCCGGGGGGCACCGGATAACGGTACGGCAGACGATCACTCCGGGGCAGAAGATCGCCCTCGAGCCGATTCCGACCGGGTACCGGGTCCGGAAATATGGTGAGATTATCGGTGAGGCAACCAGCGACATCGGGCAGGGAGAGTGGGTCCATACCCAGAATGTCGTACCCGATTTCAGCGGGAAGGATTACGAGTACGCGACGCAGGCGCCGGTCACGCAGTTTATGACGCCGGAAGAGGCGGGAACCTTCGATGGTTATCTGCGTGAAAACGGCGATGTCGGAACGCGCAATTATATCGCGGTCATCGCGACTTCGAACTGCTCGAGCCACGTGACGGTCGAGATCGCCGAGCGGCTGCGTCATGTGACGATGGAGACGCACGGCGTCGATGGTGTTGTCGCCATTCCGCATCAGGAGGGCTGCGGCCACACGCAGGGCGAGGATACCTGGCAGCTTGAGCGGACGATTGCCGGCATGATCTACCATCCGAATGTCGGGGCGGTGCTGATGGTCAGCCTCGGTTGCGAGGTCAACCAGCTTTCGCAGTATATCGGGACGACGCAGCTCGGCCAGCAGCATTTTCGTAAGGGCAAGTTGATCGTCGGGCTCGAAATGCAGTCGAGCGGGGGAACACGCCAGACGATCGAGAGCGGTGTCGCCCAGGTCGAAGAGCTGATTGCGCATTGTCAGAAGATGGTCCGGACTCCACAGCCGATGAGCAAGATTCTGCTTGGCACCAACTGCGGTGGATCGGACGCCTTCTCCGGGATCTCCGCCAACCCCTCGCTCGGTTACACGAGTGATCTTCTCGTCCGCGCTGGTGGCACCTCGGTTCTGGCCGAGATTCCGGAGTGCATGGGCGCAGAGCACCTGCTGACCCGCCGTGCCATCGACGAGGAGACCGGACGGAAGGTGATTGCGGTCAAGGAGTGGTACGAGAACTACCTCAATCGCTTCGGTGGCAACTGGAACGATAATCCATCACCAGGCAACAAGGCGGGTGGCATCTCCAATGTCTGCGAGAAGTCGCTTGGCGCGGTCGCCAAGGGAGGAACGACCGCACTGACCGGGGTCTTCGCTTACGCCGAACGGATCAATCGCCCCGGGTTTGTGCTGATGAATACACCGGGCTACGATCCGGTCTCGCTGACCGGACTCGCCGCTGGCGGCGCGAATATGATCTGTTTCACGACCGGGCGCGGTTCGGCGATCGGCAATCCGGTCGTTCCGGTGATCAAGATCTCCTCCAATTCGCGGATTGCGAAGATGATGGCGGACAATATCGACATCAACGCCGGCCTCGTAGTCGATGGTGAAGCGACCATTCAGGATGTTGGAACAGAGATCTACGAGCTGATCCGTCGCGTCGCCTCCGGCCTGCGGACGAAGAGTGAGATTCTCGGGCATAAGGAGTTTGTGCCCTGGCGCATTGGACCGGTTCTTTAGTTTGGGATCGGTAATGGAGAGCAGATGAAGACCCTGATCTTGATGGTAATGTCGTTGGTGGCGCCGGTGCTGGCGCAGCCGACATCCGGCAAGCCGGGCAGCTACACGCTGCTCGGCTCGCTCGGCCAGTCCTACCTGATCCGCATGGAACTTGAGCGGAGCGGCGACGTCTTCAGGGGGAGCTACCGATATGAGCGGCCAGGCGTCGTCCGTCCTGGCAGCACCTCGATCGGTCTTACTGGCAGTATCGATTCGGGCGGTAATCTGCAATTGATCGAGACGGCAGAGGTGTCGGGGCGTCCGGGGAGCCCGGGGCGTTTAGAGGTGGTCAGGACTGGTGAGTTCAACGGCCGTCTGATCACGACGACGGCCAATGGGCAATCGCTGCTCCATCTTGCCGGGACCTGGACGAGGTCACGTGATGGCCGCCGGATGCCTTTTTCACTCGATCAGTTACGCCTCAATTTTGGTAATGACCAGTTGACGAGTCGCGAGGAGAAAGAGGAGCAGAAGCCACTCAATTACGGCGTTCGGCTCAACCTGCCCGTCCTTGGTGGGCCCGAATCGAAGTTCAACCGGCATCTCGCCGCGATCGTCAACCCGCTGGCCACCGATTTCCGAAAGGATGTTGCCGACCTTCGCAAGGACGAGCAGGGGCTTCGCAGTGAGATGCCCGCGAGCTCCCTTGATGTCGATTATGCCATTGTCTCCGCGACCCCGGAGCTGATCAGCCTCCAACTCACCATCTACAGTTACACCGGTGGCGCTCACCCCAACGGCCGGACGCGCAGCTTCAACTGGGATCCGCGAAGCGAAAGTGAGATTCAACTCGCCGACCTCTTCACCCAGGGGTCGGCGTATGGTCGAATCATTGCCGACTACTGCCGACGTGAACTGGCCCGGCTCGATATTGGAGATCGGGAATGGCTCGCCCGCGGCACCGCCTTCGATGAAGAGAACTACCAGCGCTGGAACCCGACCCGTGCCGGTCTGCGCATAACCTTCGATCCATACCAGGTTGCCGCCTACGCTCAGGGAGCCTTTGAAGTGACGGTGCCATGGGGGACACTGAAGACTTTACTTCGGCCCTCTTTTGGTCAGATTGATCAGGCTTGGAAATAGGATCACCGCGGACCAGGAGATTTTCAAGATGCAAGAGGATCGCGCGCCACTCAAGGCTGATGAGGTCATCGGTAAGCTCAGATCATTTCTTGACAATCGTCGAGAAGTCTATGGGCTGAAGTCATTGGGTTGTTTCGGTTCTGTCGCCAGAGGTGAGGCAACAGAAAAAAGTGATATTGATGTTGTTTACCAGACAGTGCCCACTGCCAGGATGACCCTCTTTGATTTGGCAATGCTTCACGATGAACTGGTAGCGCTTCTCGGCTGCCCGGTAGATCTGATTCAGATCCGGGAGACAATGCCCGTCAGGTTGCGCGAACGCCTGCAAAAGGAGGCGATCTATGTATGATTCTGATCAGCTTCGAGAAAGGCTCGAGTCTGTTCTTGAGGCACTGGAGCGAATTCCAGGTCGTTTTGCGAAAGTGAAGAACCCGCATGATTTTATCTCCAATGATGAAGGCCGTGAACATTTGGATTCGATCAGTATGGTTCTTCTGTCAGTAGGAGAGGCTTTTCGGAAAATAGATGAAAAGACGGAAGGTCAGTTTCTAGCCCGCTATCCTGAAATACCCTGGCGTGCGGTAATTGGACTTCGAAACATCCTTGCGCACGATTACCTGGATGTTAATGAGGAGATAATCTTCAATACCTGTGAGCGGCACATTAACCCATTGATCGGGGTTGTAAAAAGCATGCTGACTGACCTGAACATTCGGACCACGACCACATAATTGAATCAGAAGTATTGCTTCAGACGTAGCGATTGAAACAGGCCGGAGACTTTGCCCCTCGCCAGGATGATCACCGGTACTTCGATAATTGAGGTGTCAGGTTCAGCCGGAGCCGTGCCGCCCCCGGAGGCTCAGCTTCATGAATGGCTTCTCGGTCGTCACGAAGAGCAGTGCCGAGATCACGAGGATCAGCGGGCAGATGATCAGGCACTGGTAGAGGAAGTCGAGTTCGAATGCACGGGCCGTCGAACTCAGAAAGCCGGTTCTGACGAAAGCCTGCGAGATGATCATGACGTGGTAAAGGTAGATCGTGTAGCACATCCCGCCGATGATGACGACCCACCGCATCCGAATCAGCCGGTTTGAGACGCGGCCGAGATAGATCCCAACATAGAGCGCTGCCACCACCAGCGGCAGCAGAAAGTAGAGATGGCCAAAGGCGAGCAGCACCCAGAATATTGCCGCGCCGGCGGCAAGGGTCAGCCCGTCTCCCCACCAGTGCTTACCGCCCTGCCGGCCATCGCTGCTCAGGTAGAGATCGGCGAGCAGGAATCCGGCAAGGAAGTAGTGCATGAAATTGACGACCGAGGTTCTCGTCCAGGCCGGCGCATAGGGATAGATGTACATCTGCGAGAAGAGGCCAAAGATGATGATGGCGACCAGCAGTGAGCCGCGTCGGAATCGCGAGTCACGCAGGTTGAAGCCCCGCATCAGGAAGGGCACGATCAGATAGAACTGGATCTCGACCTCGAGTGACCAGGCGACGCCATTGATCGTGCTTTCACGCCCGTAGATTGGCCCGTGCAAATATAGCGAGCTCGCCAGAAAATTGGGCAGCAGTCCGCTGATATCGTTGCCATCGTGCCATTTGAATAGCAGGTAGACAACGAGACAGATGATGTATGGTGGCTCGATGCGTGTCACGCGTCGCCAGTAATATGACCTCAGATTTGGTTGCGGCTGATCGTGAAAGGCTCTTTTGACGAAGGGGATCGCGAGGATGAAGCCGCTGATGACGAAGAAGAGATTGACGCCGAAGTGGCCGCAGTAGGCGGCCCTGATGAACCACGACTCGCCGGCCGCTCCAAACCAGTCTGCGGTTGTGGCGATCTTCGCGACACGCCCGGTCGCGGGAAGATAGATCGAGACGAGGTGATGAAAGACGACGGCGAGGATCGCCAGAAATCGCAGGCCATCGACCTCCGGGATCATGCTCCCGGTTGAGGTGACACGCGATAGTCGCCGTGCCAGCCATTCATTTGCCTCACCCAGCCACGAAAGGGTTCTCTTCATTTATATTGTTTTCCCAAAAATATTGGAGCGAAAATATTGGAGTTCATTGCAAACCGGGGTACTCTATCAATGTTTTGTACCTGTAGGCAAACTCCAGAGAGATAAGTATTCAGAGAAGGGATATCCTATGACTGAAAGCATCAAATATAACCTCGATGAATCGAGGATTCCAAAGTATTGGTACAATATCGTTGCTGACCTGCCGGTTCCACCTCCGCCGGTTCTCCATCCGGGGACGCATCAGCCGGTTGGGCCGGCCGATCTCGAGCCACTATTTCCGATGTCGCTGATCATGCAGGAGGTAACGACGGAGCGCGAGGTCGAGATACCAGAGCCGGTGCGGGATGTCTATCGCCAATGGCGCGTCACGCCGCTCTACCGTGCGCGTCGACTGGAGAGGGCGCTCGATACTCCGGCGAAGATCTACTACAAATATGAAGGTGTCAGCCCGGCCGGCAGCCACAAGCCGAATACCGCAGTCCCGCAGGCCTTCTACAACAGTGAGGCCGGGGTGAAACGGATCGTCACGGAGACAGGCGCCGGACAGTGGGGATCGTCGCTCTCCTTCGCCGGCTCGATCTTTGGCATCGAGGTTAAGGTCTTTATGGTTCGCGTCTCGTATGATCAGAAGCCATATCGACGGGCGATGATGGAGGTCTATGGCGCGAGTTGTGTCGCCTCGCCTTCGCGCGAGACGCTCTCCGGGAATGCGATCCTCGATCAGAATCCGAATCATCCGGGAAGCCTCGGTATCGCGATCTCCGAAGCGGTCGAACTGGCGGCGCAGCGGGATGATACGAAGTATGCGCTCGGCTCTGTGCTCAACCACGTCCTGCTCCACCAGACGGTGATCGGGCTTGAATCGATCGAGCAGATGGAGATGGCCGGTGACTATCCGGACATCGTCGTCGGTTGTACGGGTGGCGGCTCGAACTTTGCCGGCATTGCATTTCCGTTTATCGGTCAGAAGCTGCGCGGTGGGAAGGATGTGCGTGTAATCGCTGTTGAGCCGGCCGCCTGTCCAAGCCTGACACGCGGTTCATACGCGTACGATTTCGGCGATACCGCGCACCTGACGCCACTGACGAAGATGCACACGCTGGGTTCGACATTTACGCCGCCGGGTTTCCATGCCGGCGGGCTGCGGTATCACGGCATGGCCCCGCTGGTGAGCCATCTCAGGGATCTCGATCTGATCGAGGCCCGGGCCTACCACCAGATAAGTTGCTTCGAGGCCGGAGTCACCTTCGCGCGTGCAGAGGGGATTGTCCCGGCTCCGGAGGCGAACCACGCCGTCCGCGGCGCGATCGATGAAGCGCTGAAGTGTAAAGAGGAGGGTGTCAGCCGGACGATCCTCTTCAACCTCTGCGGCCACGGCCATCTCGATATGCAGGCTTATGCCGACTATGCCGCTGGTAAGCTGACCGATCAGGAGTATGACGAGGGTGAACTGGCAATGGCCCTCGCCGGATTGCCATCGGTCAACGCCTGACCGTAAAGAGTAAGCAGGTAACGGCAAAGAGTGAAGGTGAATGATCCGAGTCGGGGAGACCCGGCTGACCATTCACCTTCACTCTTTATCGTCTTTTATCGTCGCTTGTTACCAGTTCGACCCGCTGCTATTTCATGCTCTTCTTCAGCCATTCGAGCAACCTTGCCCATCCATCCTGCGCCTGTTCCCGACGATAGCTTGGCCGATAGTCAGCGTGGAAGGCGTGCGGAGTATCGGGGTAGAGCTTGATCTCCGACGGCTTTCCATTATCCTTGAGCGCCTTCTGCATCTGCTCGACAGTCTCGTTGGGGATGCCGCTGTCGGCCCCACCATAGAGTCCAAGCACCGGCGCATTGATTTCCCTGACCAGTTCGAGCGGGTAGGTTGGCTGGAGGTCGGTCCTGGTGCCGGTGAGCCGGCCATACCAGGCGATTCCCGCTTTGAGGTTGGGATTGTGTGCGGCATAAAGCCATACGATCCGGCCACCCCAGCAGAAGCCCGTGATTGCCAATTTCGAGGCGTGGCCGCTGTTCTTCTTTGCCCAGGCGGCGGCAGCGTCGAGGTCTGACATCACCTGAGCGTCCGGGACCTTCGACACGACCGACATGATCTGGTTACGATCGAGTTTCGAGACATCGCCCTGGCGTGCATACATCTCGGCGGCGATGGCGAGGTATCCCTGTTTGGCAAGGCGGCGGCAGACATCCTTGATGTGTTCGTGAACGCCGAAGATCTCCTGGACGACCAGGACAACGGGGAAGTCTTTGCCACGCGCCGGCATGGCGCGGTAGGCGGGGATTTCACCATCTTTGACCGGGATCTTCACCTCACCGGCGATCAGCCCCTCGGCGCTGGTGGTAATGGTGGTTGGCTCCTGGATCGGTTCGACGGCAAAGGCGAAACCGGCACTCAGGGAGGTGACGACGAAGGTGCGTCGGCTGACCTCGGGTAGCGGTGAGAATAGTCCCTTCAGTTCTTCATGCATGCTTGTTCCTCGTGGATTGGTTGAGAGGGTTGTTGGTTTTCAGCCTTGAAGCCGTCACACGGTCGGACGGCAGAGTCTTATTTGACGAACTCCCTTTTCCGAAGCCAGTTCTCGAGCAGCGAGGGCCAGGTTCTGAGCCAGGGATTGTCCTTCGCGAGACCGACGCCGTGTCGCCCTGTCTCGTAGACGTGCATCTCGTATGGCACCTTCGCCTTGCGCAGTGCGGCGGCGTAGAGAAGGCCATTCTCAAGTGGAACGCCCTTGTCATCCTCTGTGAAAAAGATGAAGGTCGGCGGGCTCTGCTCCGTCACCTGCTGTTCATTCGAGAGGAGCTTGATCAGTTCG
>JBEIMN010000118.1:0-7812 GCA_040378705.1 Acidobacteriota bacterium | reverse complement strand
GTCGCGGAGTGGGCCATTGAACCAGTCAGGGAGTGGTGAATTGAAGCCGATCTTGCCTTTGCGTGTCAGTAGAGGCTCGGGCATTATGCCGCGCATCGATTCACGAAGGATCCGCTTGGTGAATCCACCACCAAGCTTGCTTGTGGCGGGTAATGAGAATGAGAAGCAGACCAGTCGCCAGTCGAGGAAGGGCATTCTGACTTCGATGCCGTGTGCCATCGAGCAGCGGTCGAAGTTCCGAAGGATGGCTGGCAGCATGGTGCGATGAAAGTCGCGGTATAGCAGGGCGTTGAGGGGGCCGAGCTGGTCGATGGCCGCCTCTTCGACGGGATCAGGTTCGGGTGTCGTGCCGATGCCTGCGCTTGATGGGGCGTTACGTGACGATATTCCGCGCAGGCGCCGGTAGATTGGGTCGTTGGCGACCAGTAGTTTCCACAGGGGAGGGCGGGTGACGGGCCCATCCGGGGCATAGAGCGAGTGGAGTATTCTGGCCATCTCAAAGGTTTGTCGGGGTTGCTGCCAGATTCCGCCGGAGGCACGAAGTGCCGTCTGGGCGTAGTGTGTGTAGCCGCCGAGCATCTCATCGGCTCCGTGGCCATCGAGTGAGACGACGACACCCTCGCGCCGCAGTTCGCGGTAGATCGACCAGATTGGAGCAGGGAGAGTGCTGCTGATCTCTTCGAAATCGAGAATGATCTGCTCGAGCTCGTTGATGGCAGTTTCGGGGTTTATCTGGTGATAGCGCGGGTTGGCGCCAGCGTGTTCGACGGCGAGGCGGGCGTAGTGTTCTTCATCGGATGAACTTCCGGGAAAGGTGGCGACGAAGGCTCGCTGCCAGTTTTCGGTCATCCGTGAATTACTGCGCCCCGTCTGACCATTTATGTGGGTTATGTGGGCGAGCGAGCAGAGGACGGCACTTGAGTCGAGTCCTCCGCTCAGACAGGTAGCGACCGGGACATCGCTGCGGAGCCGAAGCCGGCAGGAGTCAAGAAAGAGTTCGCGGAATGCTTCAGCCTGTTCCGGCAGGGTCGCTGGAACCTGTGTCAGATGGTCGAGGGTATTCCACCAGCGCGATACTCGAACTGTGCCGCGGCGAACCTCAAGTGAGTGACCTCCTGGAAGTCGCCAGACCCCTTCGAGCAGCGTCTCCTCAGTGCTTTCGAGCAGTGATGGCGCAGTGATGGCGGTGCTCAGCGCACGTTCATTTGCACGGAGGGTGAAACCTTGAAGATGGCGGAAGGCTTTAAGCTCGGAAGCGAAGACGAATCGTCCGGGATCGGCATGGTAAAAGAGGGGTTTGATGCCGAATCTGTCACGAGACAGGAAGAGTCGCTGTTCAGCCTCGTCCCAGATTGCGAAGGCCCACATTCCATTGAATCTGGTCTGACAGGCAGGGCCCCATCGTCTCCAGGCGGCAAGTATCACCTCGGTATCGGTTTCGGTCCGGAAACGTTCACCATATTTTTCAAGATCGGCCCGAAGTTCGAGGAAGTTATAGATCTCTCCATTGTATGTAATGTGATAACGGCCTGACGGGTCGCTCATTGGTTGCCGCCCGGCTTCACTCAGGTCGAGGATGGCGAGGCGTCGGTGACCGAGCCAGACAGGACCATTTTCCCGGTGATAGAAGCCTTCACCGTCGGGGCCGCGATGGGCGATGGCCCCGCACATTGCCCGGACGGACTCATCCCCTGATTGTGTCGACTCAAAGTTGAATATTCCGGCGATCCCGCACATCTGATTGATTACCTCGACAAGTTGCGGAGTGATTTTGGACGATCAGGGGCTGGTTAGAAAATCGAGGATCGTTTCGATTCGGACCTGCTGGCGGGTTAACCAGCCTGTTGTGCAATCCGGCCCCGGCAGAATTGTGTAGTATCGATCTTCGACGCGAGAGACATCAGTTTCGAAGTTGGCCTTTTGGCGAACGATCCTGATGCCATTGCCGGAGATGAGGTGGCAAAGATCAGGGTCGCTGAGAAGTCTTACAACTCCGGCTGCAATCGCCGAAGGTTCGGCTTCGACGAGCCAGCCACTCTCGCCATGGGTGATGATCTCCAAATAGCCAGGGAGTTTGGAGAGCAGGTTTGGTGTTCCACAGGCCATTCCCTCAAGCAGTGATTGCGGGAGCCCATCGGAGGGTGGAACGGCGATGATCACACTTGCAAGGCAATACCAGGCGGCGAGATCACGTTGTGCCAAATCCCCAACGAACCTTACGTTGTGGTGAAGTCCAAGGATGTCGATCTGTTTGTGAAGTTGATCGCGGTAGCCTGCGGCGGCATTATGTTCGGTGATCAGCAGAATTGTGTCTGGAAATTCGGCCAGAATTTGGGGCATTGCCGCGATGATCAGCTCTATATTGTAGAACGGCTGCAACATTCGCGGACTGAGGAGCACCGGTTGCCCGGGGGAGATGCCGAGTGAATGGCGCAGTCCTGTCGCGTCGACTGGTCGGAAGATATCGAGGTCGACGCCCCAATTGACGACAATAGTCTTTTCGGTGCTGACGCCAAGTCGTTTCAGCTCGGCCGCGAGAGCCGTCGATTTCGCCGTGACAAGGTTGGCTCTCTGCAGGAGTCGAAGCGTCAGCCGACGACCGCGCGGGGTTGGGGTGCCCTGTTCATCGAAGAGTATATCCCCACCCATGACGCTGACGACGATTGGCAACCGTGACATCGTGGCAACCATCCAGGCCCAGAAACTGTAGGCAAAATGGATGTGAATCAGGTCGGGTTGCAGCCGCCGTACGATCAGTGGAAGCAATATAAGGCTCAGAGTCGTCATTCCGGGCAGTGACCGGCCGAGTGTTCTCCGGCTTAGTCGGTCGAGTCCGCGCAGCAGGCGGCTCTGCCGCAGCAGTTCAAGAGGTGGGACGATGGTGTTGACTCCATCGATGGTTCGTGGCTCTGAACAGATGAGATGGACGAGATGTCCCCGTTTAGCAAAGCACTGGAGTCTGTTGACGACGTGTGTGCTCTGGGATGAACCGAAACCGCAGATGGTGAGGGGGCTTCGGCTCGTGACGGTTTCTGGTTGTTCAGGCGAGATGCCGTGATCTTTGGTCGACATAATTCTGAAACCAGAGCTCGAGCATAAGCAGTGTCAGGATCTGGTTTGACGCTGCCTGGTCACCGCGTGAGTGTGCTTCGATTCGTTGGGCGACGGCGGCGTGGTTGAAGATTCCCCGCTTTTTCAATACAGATTCGGAGAGGTTGTCCCGGACGAAGCCGTTTAGTCTTCCTTCCAGCCAGGATTTCATCGGAACATTGAACCCGTGCTTTGGGGCGTAGAGCAGATCGTGGGGGAGATAGGGTTCCATCCCACGCCTGACCACCGCTTTGCCAGTGTTGCCACGAAGTTTGAAATTGGACGGAAGGCGGAAAGACCATTCGACAAGCCGATGGTCGAGAAATGGTACGCGTGCCTCGAGTCCAAAGGCCATGGTCATGCGATCGACTTTCGTCAGCATCTCGCTGACGAGGGTCGATTTGAGGTCAGTATAGAGTTTTCGCGTCAACTGATCGGATTCCGGGTAGCGGTCATAATATTGCTCGATCACATTTCCAGCCCATTCCGAGCGAATTTTTCGTTCGAATTCGGGGGTAAGCAATGAGTCGAGTTCGTCTGGTTGGTAGACGCAGAGTGACCGCGCGTACCGCTCCCCCGGATTTAGCCACGCTCTGAGACGGCTCGAGAGAGAGCTTCGAGTGGGGGCCAGATCAGGAAAAAGCCTCCGGCTGATCGATTGTGCCACTCGCAGCAGGGCCGCCGGAGTGTGTCGCGGCGGTGCGGAATAGTCGTGATGACGCCACGGGTAGCCGGCGAAGACTTCGTCTCCACCGTCCCCGGTCAGAACAACCCTGGCATGGCGCGATGTCTCCTCGGCCAGAAAGTAGAGTGCAAAGGCGGATGAGATTGCAAACGGTTCGTCGGCGTGCCACGCGATGTGTGGCAGTGCCTCTGTCAGGCGTGGCGTTAGTTCGATCTCGTGATGGTCGGTTCCGAACTGCCGGGCGACTGCGGCTGCCTGCACGCTCTCATCGAAATCGGGTTCTCCCCTGAAGGTGCTTGAAAAGGTCAGTATCGGGGCATTGGTCTGTCGGCGCATTGCGGCGACGATGGCGCTCGAATCGACCCCTCCGCTTAAAAAGGCACCGACTGGCACGTCGGCGAGGAGGTGCGCCGAAACCGTCTCATGAAAGATCCGGTCGAAAGACCGACTTGCCGATTCGAAGTCATCCTCGACCTGCTTGCCAACCGGAATTTCCCAGTAGGCAATCTCGCGGACTGCGCCTGGCTCGACTTGCAGATAGTGGCCCGGCCTCACCTTGCGCACTCCGGCCAGGATTGTCTCCGGATCTGAAATCGACATCAGGTGAAGGTAGTCGCTCAGTCCGCGCTCGCTGATTGCGGATGGAAGCGCCGGATCAGCGAGGAGCGCTTTCAGCTCTGAGGCGAAGGCGATGTGTCGATCATCCTGAAAATAGTAGAGTGGCTTGATGCCCAGTCGGTCACGTGCCAGAAGGAGTCGTTCGCGTCGGTGGTCCCAGATTGCAATCGCGAACATTCCGGCAATTCGTGACAGAAAGTCGATCCCGAACTGCTCGTATAGCGAGAGGATCGTTTCCGTGTCGGAGGTCGAACGAAAGCGGTGACCGTGTGCTTCCAGCAGCGGGCGGAGTTCGAGGTGGTTGTAGCATTCGCCGTTGTAACTGATCCAGGTCGAACCTGACTCACTAACCATTGGCTGATGGCCTGCCGGGGAAAGGTCGAGGATTGCCAGCCGACGGTGCCCAAGTCCGATGTGGCCGGCAATCATCTGTCCGGCGTCATCCGGGCCACGATGCGCGAGCAGGTCTGTCATCCGGCGCAGCATTGCAGGATTTACCGGCTGACGAGAGAAATTATAGATTCCGGCGATTCCGCACATCTTCGTCAGATCCCAGAACTCTCAGACTTATCCAGAAGTTGGCGATAGAATCCGATCAATTTTGTCGCCAGCTTCTTGTTATCGTGCAACCGGAGGATTGAGCTTCGCGCCTTGTCGCGTTTTTTTGCCAGCTCATCCGGATGCGTAAGGTAGAACTCAATTGTTTGCTCAAGCCGCGCGAGGTCGGTCAGGATCAGTCCCGACTCTTCCATTTCCGGGGTGATAAACTCTGGACGGACATATGTCACGGCTGGAACTCCACAGACCATGCTCTCGATCTGCGCGTTGGCATAGTAGCCCATCTTCATCTTACCGATCGAGAGATCGGCACCGATATGCGCCAGCAGGACGTCCTGGTGAGTAATGCCATGGTGGTGAGTGAACTCGATCTGGTGCCCTCTCCGCTGGAGATTGGCAATGGCCGCTCTGATCTGTTCTGTCCCCTCGATTCCGGGATGGTTCGTGATGTGTATGATCCGGAAAGGTCTTTCCGGGGACTGATTGGTGCTGGGATGTCCATTCTCTCTCTCACCCGGTGTCAGTTCAGTGGGCAGGGGCAAATCCGGCGCGAAGAAAGGGAGATGGATGCCTTCGGGCACAAAATCGAGCATGTCAGGGGTCGTGACGAGAAAGAGATCCCCATATCGGTTGGCGAGAGTTCGACGATCGCGCTCTTTGCGGCAGATTGTGCCGTTATAGTCGCACTGCTGGCAAATATTCATCATCGGATGAAGTGCCATGTTCAATTGCTGGTCACGTGCCTCGCATCCGCGATAGTGAATTACGATCCGGCATCCCAGTCGCTTCAGAAGGGGGAGCTCCCAGCCATCCTCCGACAACATCACCCCGCAGTGGGAGTGTATTATCTCGTAGCGACTGACGACTTGCCAGAAAAGTCCGAGCTCCTTCCAGCGGCTCTTCCACCCTGAGTAGCCAAGATGATAATCATACCTTTCCCAGAGGTGACTCCTGGCGCCGATCGCCATAAAGTCTGCCTGGATGCCGAATTTTCGCAGGATTCGTGTCGTGTGGTAGGGCTGATGGGCGGCATAGCCGAGGTGCAGCACTGCCCCGTTGATTCGCCTTTTCCTGAGCACTGGCATTAACGGGGTCGACAGCAGATGAAAAAGAGGCCGATAAAGGTACCGATCGAGCTTGACTGATAATGTTCGTTTTACTTTGTGGAAGAGGGCCATGCGTCGATTTCAGACCATATCTGCCGTACGGTTGGACGTCATGCTGACTCCAGTCTTCACGGCAATCAGGCTGGTTCTGGTTTTTTAACTTTCCGCTGGGAAACTCAGGAATTGATACGTCCCAACCCTTATCGGAGTAATCCTTAAATGGTACGTCCGGCATAACGGAGGAAAAATGGATAGACGTATCCTGATCGCGAGCTTCACATCGAAGATCGCGCCAAAGCCTTGGAGGAAACCCTTGAGGGGCGGTCGTTGCAGTCGAATGACTATAATATGAATTGAGGGGGTCTTCCAATAACGCGGAAAAAGATTTTATCTTTGGATTGGGCGTGACTTCATCATCGAAATTGGCCGGATATTCGCCTGGCCGCGCCGGTTTCGCCGCGGCCAGGCGTCTGATCCCTACTCCGGATTGAAAATCAGCTCATTCGAGAGGGGGAAGAGTGTCTTTCCAATACTCTTTCCATACTGGTCAAAGGGCATGATCGAGACAAAGATCCGCTTTTTTTCTTTAAGGGGGATCACGATCTCATTGCGATCACCTGGCACTTCGATTAGCGCGACGTCAGAGGGCGGGAGATTGAAGAGGCGATCATAGCTCTCGACAGACCAGGCGACGGGCGGAACGTTATACTTCTCCAGATCCGGTGTTCCATTAAACTTGTTGTAATTCCACCCGCGCGATCTTTCCGAGACATAGATCCTGTACCCGGCAAGATCCTGATCGGGATCGGTCGAACGATAGCCGATGGTGATCTGGCTTTTCTGACGATCGACGGTCACCTTATCAATTTGTGGAACCGAAGGACCACCTTTGACGGGTTGGTCAAACCGGATGATCGACGGATCAGGCTCAAAATGAAAAGACATCCAGCCATAGAAAAAGGTGTGAAGATCCGCGTTGGCGAGGGGAGTATCTTTGTAGTAGTAACCCGATCCATTGTAGTTGGTTGGATATGCCTGCCTGGAGAAGTAGAAGAAAGATGGATAAGGTAAGAATACATTCGGGTTTAAAGGGAGCGTGCATACGGCGGCAAGTGCTTCCTGGTAGTTCGCAAGGGCATCGAGTTTTCTGACCAGTTCTGGTGTGCCAAGCTCGCGTACAGAGGGGATGCGTCCATCATCCGTCCGAACGATATCGCCGTTTCCGAACAGATCCGTATCGACGTAATGCCAGGCTTGATCGTAGTATATCTCAGCGATAAGGTGCGTACCGAGCTGGACCTGACGCCCCTTGTAGCCGGCCGATTCGAACAGGTCGATCGCGAGCTTTGAGGCCTGGTTGCACCACATCTCTCCAAGTTCAAGCATTACCAGCGGATCGAATATCTCCAGACCGTTCGGATACGTTGGGGCTAGATCTTTGTGGATATTGGTTCGCTGAAGAAATTTTACGATCTGAAGATGCTTCTGTGTATCGTTGATGGCGCCGATAGTCACCTTATCGAAGATTCCGCGGAGGGCACGGCTGCGGCTGACTCCTCGAAGTTGCCAGCGAATCTCGTTTACTCTTGTAATGGAGACTTTTTCACCAAAATTTATCTTGCAAAAGTCGGTCCCCCGGTTTTCTTCTTTTAACATATCGAAGTTACGGACATAGATCCAGGTTCTGATCTGGCTATGAATATCGTAGGGAAGCGCCAGAAAGATCTGCACACCCAGAAATAAGAACCACGGAAT
>JBEIMN010000117.1:0-7820 GCA_040378705.1 Acidobacteriota bacterium | reverse complement strand
TCCTCGATATTGTAACGACCCCGCAAAACATTGGTCAGCGCGCGACCCGAAACGATCTGCGCCTCGGTCAGCGTCTCATCGAGTGAACCCGCCGTACTCGTCGACTCGAAACAGATCCCGATGAAACTCTCGTTCAGACCAACATAACTGTAACGCTCATCACCCCAGATCGAATTGCCGGCGTGAAACGCGGCATGATCGTCTCGTACTATCCGGTAGACTTCACCATAACGATCAATCAGGTAATTGTAAGACTTGTTTCGCCGGACATACTCCAGTAACCCCTGTGACCGATACTTGATCGACTGGTTGTTCTCCGAAACAAATGGAATGATGTCGCTCTCTGATGTATGGTAAATTATACCCACTACCTCGCGATGGAGCTGTTCTCCGATCGCTTCGCCTCCGCGCGGTATCAGGTAGTAGCCTCGTGGATGATTCTCCGTCTCAAACCGCCGCAATATCCGCGCCCCGTTACTGTAGCGCTCGACCTCTTCGCTCGTCTCGACCTGCCAGACACGCTCGGGCTTATAGCCGGGCAGATACTTTACTCCCGTCGCCGCAAACGCTGCCCCTCCCTGCCCGGCCATCGTCACGACGATCGGCGCACGATAACGCTGGTACTTCTGCGCCAGATATCCGTTGATGTGGCGCGCTGACCACGAGGCAATCGAATAGGTCAGAAAGAGCAGCAGCCCCGCTGCCAGCACCCCAAAACCATAAATCACGTGGCGCGTCCGGTATAATCGAATGTAAAGTCGGATCGCCGCCGGAACCCTGACATCGCGCAGTCGCTTTCCAACCGCCGGCCAGTTGACCGCGTACGGCCCAAGCTCCTCCTGAATCGTTCGATGATACTCGGCCCGGAGCAGCCACTCGTAGATTAAGCCGTGCCTGAAGATTGGAAAATAGCGAAGTAACTCACTGACCCGATTCTGCCGCCGCTCGAGAACGGCCCGAATACTGCTGACAAAGCGCAACCTCAATTCACCAAGCCCTAAAACGTCCGTGTACTTTTCGATAACACTCGATCCCACCGCCACCGGATCGATACTCCGCCGCCCGACGATCTTTTTCGACTTCTTCGGGTTCTTCCGGTTCGTCGGGTTTGGCAGATTCGTCGGGGGCGGCCCGGACATCTTATTCTTCTCCCGTAACACTATTGTCTCAGTTTTCAATTGAGGTCTCCGGTCAGCCAGTGAATGTAATCCTGCACAACCAGCGACGCTGTAACCCGATCATCGTTACCTGCTGATCCCCGTAACGATGAAATCCTTGATCACTCCCCGCGATCGAAGCTGATTACCCTGCCTTGCTCCCTCTTCACGTGTATCGTACCCACCAATCTGAACCCGATACCAGGTCCCCTTTCCCGGAATCTCAACCGTTACCAGTCGGGCCGGTATGTTTGATGACTTGAGACCCGCTACCCTCGCTCCGGCCTGCCCCTTGTCGCTGTACGAAGCAACCTGAATCGTCCAGTTGCCGCTAGTTGAAGCCGGACTTGCGACCGGCGCCGGCAACGGCTCCGGCAAAAGTGGCTTCGCCTCCTCGGAATTGCCGGTGCGCCCCGTCATCGGCGGAATATCGACCGGTTGTGACTGCCCCACCGAACCAGGCAATGCCGCCATTCCGGATGCCGCGTCTCCCGCCGGCAGCAACTCGGTCGAGACCGGTGCCGCTGACGCCCCAGCAGGCCCAGTTGCCCCAGCAGGCCCAATCGTTGGTACCGGCACCGCTGTCCCGGACGACGTCTGGCCGGCCACCTGCATACCCTCGGACTGATCCTGCCGCTTGCTGATCAGATCACCAAGAAAAAAGTATGCCCCGCCTATCAGCCCCGCAAACACCGCCGCCCCAAGCACGATGCGCATCAGCAACCCCTGTCGCCGCGTTATATCCTCGTACTCGTTCTCATCCTCGGCATTCGAGCTGTCGGTCAATACTGGCCAACCCATAATTTCGTCCGGGCCTTCCACCTCATCTCCCACACCGTTTCCGGCGCCAGCCCCCGCACTGATTCCCTGACCGGCTCCCATGCCGGCAAAATCGGAGATATCCCGCGTCTCTCTCGATACGCCTCCCGCCCTGAAGCTTGCTCCATACGCCGTGCCGGAATTGCCAGCCTCACCCGACTCCCAGCGCTGTCCGGCATAATCGCCCCGCTCAACATTCGCGCCCCCACCTGCGCCAATGTTACCAGCTACCGGCCGGCCAGCGGGGAGATCGACGCCAGACCAGCCGGTCGTATTCGTCTCATAGAGCTTATCCTCGAGCAATGGCGCTGTCTCCGGTCGCGGCCTTGCCAGTACCGGCGGCGATATCTCCAGCAGATCATCGAAATCGTCGCCGATCCGCGTCGCATAGGCGTCACGCCGACCACGATCCTCACGAACTGGCCGAATCGGTACACTGCCCTGATTCTGATACGGCTCGTCACCCGCCTGACTGCCCGGTGTCGCGGCAAATGGCAGCCTCGACTTCGGTCGACCGGGAGTCAAATCCAACCCCATCTGCGTCTCGGGCCGCGACTCACGCGCACTCCGGACGTCGATCATCGTCGCACATCTTGCACAGAAGACCTGCGATGAATTGCACTGATTTTCATATTGACATTTCGGACAGATGACTTTCATTATCCCTACTCCAGAATCCCTGACGGATTGCCTTGCGGCGTTTCGGTTCAACTTTCAGGTTTTTCGGCTTTTCGGCTTTTCGGCTTTTCGGCTTTTCGGCTCTCAGACTTTAAGGCAATTGGCCGGGCTCTCCAGTCGTATCGCCCTGAGGCGATAACGATGCTGCTTCGGGTGGGTCGTCAGACTGGATCAGGACGGTGAACATCACCGACTCTGACCGCGGATCTAACGGTCTCGAATGCCTTTGACAGTATTTTCGTCGCCGTGGTTGGCCGTCTATTATTTTGCGCTCCAAACAAGCGCCTCGCAATCAGGGCCTTCGATGAAAATCTGAATTCAAACCCCGAAATGCGGAATCGCTCATCACGTTGCGCCGCGGAAATTGTGTGTAGTAGGGGGCACCGCAACTGCACTATCAATCTAATAAGTAATAATAATAATTATTGCTTATTAATTATTAGCTATTAGTCGGATACTGATCGAAATTTTCGCCATTCGATCAGACTTTCAATTTTTCAAAACTGCTCGTAATTCATTTAAGCAGGTTATGGAGCATAATAATCAGGTTATGGAGCAAATAATCAAAAGAGCAAATTATCGAAAAATCTTTAAACTTTCACCCCAATAACACCACATACTAACGCGATTCAAACACCGAGGGCAAGCCCAATAAGCCCAAACAAATCAAGGGCTCACCATCCGTCGCCGCACCGCCGCGAGGTGCCAGAGACCCCAGGACGACGGCAAACAACGATCGGCGGCGCGGAGGATCCGACGGCCATTTGGATCGTTTCGTTCGATGTGGCGATAAGGTTGACACCTGGCGTTGAATCGACCTATACTTTAAAACTTTCTGTAGATAGAAATTTGGGAGGAGTCTCGACAGTGTCATATGCAATTATCCGCTCCGGCGGAAAACAGTTTCGGGTCAGTCCCGGGGAGATCGTCCGGGTCCCCTCAATCAGCGGCAAAAACGAAGGGGACAGCGTCCATTTCACAGACGTCCTGGTCGCCGGCGGTGACTCCGGTCTCCGCATCGGTTCCCCGACCGTCGATGGCGCAGTGGTCACCGGGACCATCGTCAAGAACGGCCGCGGCCCTAAAATCCTCGTCTTCAAGTTCAAACGTCGCAAGGGCTTCAAAAAGATGAAGGGCCATCGCCAGGACTTCACTGCGGTGAAGATCGAATCGATCGCCTAGCCGACATCCGGTTCGCCATCAATCGGCATCAATTTTTCAGGGAGTATCTGTCATGGCACATAAAAAAGGGGTAGGCAGTTCGCGAAATGGTCGTGATTCTGCCTCGCAGCGTCTCGGTGTGAAGCGTTTCGGCGGCCAGCTCGTCTCAGGCGGGTCGATTCTTGTCCGTCAGCGCGGAACAAAATTCAAGCCGGGAACCAACGTCGGTATTGGAAGCGACGACACACTTTACGCGACTGTCACCGGCCTGGTGAAGTTCGAGGATCGTGGCCGCAAGGGTCGCTTCATCAGCGTCTACCCGGTCGCCCCGGTCGAATAGTCAGATCGAAAAGCCCGCTTAAAAAGACTCAATCGGGACGCCCGATCGAGTCTTTTCGTCCAGGCTGTTCGATCGAGTCTTTTCGACAGGGCTGACCAGAAGCCACTGAACCGGGTCAACTGAACCGGCCAACTGACCTGGGTCAACTGAACCGGCCAACTGAACCGGGACAACCGAACCGGGTCAACCGAACCGATCAAAAGGAATCGTAAGCAGGATCTTCCTGCGCACCAATGTTTATCGATCGGGCAAGAATACACGTTCGTGGCGGTGATGGCGGGAATGGCGTGATGGCCTTTCGTCGTGAGAAGTTCGTCCCTCGTGGCGGTCCATCCGGAGGCGACGGAGGTCGCGGCGGATCGATCTTCATCGAATCGACCGAGGGCCTCAACACGCTGCTCCACTTCCGCTATAACCCTGAACATACTGCCGGACGCGGCCGGCACGGCGAAGGCAGCCGACGCCACGGCGCAAACGGTGATGACATCACCCTCTACGTCCCGGTCGGGACGCTGGTCATCGATGAAGAGACTGGCGAACTGGTCGCGGATATGATAGCCGCAGGAATGCGGACAACAATCGCTGCCGGCGGCCGGGGTGGACGTGGAAACGCACAGTTTGCCACTCCGACCAATCGCGCCCCACGCCGTCACGAGGATGGCAAGCCGGGACAGGAACGGCGCTTCGTCCTCGAACTGAAACTGATCGCCGATGTCGGCCTGGTCGGCCTGCCAAATGCCGGCAAATCGACCTTAATCTCGAGAATCTCAGCGGCGCGGCCGAAGATTGCCGACTATCCGTTCACAACCCTTGAGCCGTATCTTGGCGTGGTAGATCTCGGCCAATATCAGACTTTCGTCGTCGCCGATATCCCGGGATTGATCGAAGGCGCCCATACGGGGGCCGGACTCGGTGACCGCTTTCTGCGTCATATCGAGAGGACCAGCCTGCTTCTTCACCTGGTCGACGTCTCAACCTTCGTCGCAGATGCAGTCACAGACTATTTGACCGTTGACGGCGAGCTGGTCGCCTACAGTGAAGATATCGCCATCAAGCAGAAGATCGTCGTCGCGACGAAACTCGACGCCATGGACGAACCAGATCAGCTCGAAGCACTCTCTAAGTTCTGTGCTGATCGCGGGCTCGAGTTCTATTCGATCTCGGCGGCAACCGGCCAAGGCATCCATGAACTGCTCTTCGCGGTCAAAAGACACCTCGACCAGATCAAGGAAGCGGCGAAACAGGCAGAACTGGAGATTGCGGCACTCGCTGCGTCACCTCCAATCCACGTTCTCCCGATGGGTTCGCCAGATCTGATCCGGGAACTTGAGCTGACCAGGGAAGAAGAAGAAGAGGACGAAGAACAAGCTGCAGGTATCAAGGCTTGAGACATCGTTCGGTAAGACCGGAGAGCTGATAGCGCATATGCCACGGAGGATAGCCGTCTATGGTGGAACATTCGACCCGCTCCACGAAGGTCACCTGCGGGTAGCCGCTGGAATCGTCGAGGCCTTCGACCTCGAACGATTGCTGCTCGTGCCGGCCGCCGTTCCACCCCATAAGCGCGGAATCGAGATCAGTTCCCCTTACCATCGAATGGCAATGCTGGCCCTGGCAACGATCGACTATCCACGAATCGTTCTCTCTTCGATCGAGCTTGAATCTCCGGATCGCCCCTATACGATCGAGACTCTTGGGAAATTGCAACAACTCTATCCCGGGGGCCAGCTCTTCTTCGTCATGGGTGCAGACTCGTTTCAGGATGTCACGTCGTGGCGTGAATACAGACGGATACTGACCGAATATCGAGTAATTGTGGCAGTGCGCCCCGGCAGCGCCCTGACGCCGAATCAATCCTCGTCCGATCACTCGACGACCGATGAGATGACCGGCCACCTGCCACCAGAGATCCGCGAAAGGATCGTCGATCTGCGCGGCCAACTCCGACCATCGGAGGCCGATCTGGCCGAACAACATATCTACCTGACAGACTATGTGGCCGTCGATATCTCCGCCACCGATGTCCGTCGGGCTGCTGCCGAGGGAAGACCGCTCGCGGGAATCGTTCCGCGCCGGGTGGCGGAATATATCGCCAAACATCAGCTATACCAAAGTCCGCTATGAGCAATAAAGCCAATCAGGAATTGAGTCAGAATGAAGAGGCCACCGGGCCGGAGTCGCTTTCACATGTCGCCCCATCCCTAACAGAAGTACGGGCCGAACCCTCACCGATCGACGAGGAGATCCTGAGCCAGGTAAGGCTTGCAGTCCTCGCCGCAGAAGAGAAAAAGGCCGAGAATGTTCTCATCCTCCGACTGACTGCGGTCACGGAGTTTACAGACTACTTCATCATCTGTTCTGGCAACTCGACCCGCCAGAACCAGGCAATCTCGGATGAGATCGTCGACCAGCTCAGGAAAGTCCGGCTCCGGCCACTCCATAAGGAGGGATATACTTCAGGCGAGTGGATTCTGATCGATTATGGCATCTTCATCGTCCATATCTTCACCGGAAGTTCCCGTCAGTTTTACGATCTCGAACGACTTTGGCGCGACGCTGAACGCGTCGTGTAGTAGAATATGCGACTTCATTTTGTCTGGATCGGCAAGACAAAGGATCGGCGGTGCGCCGGATTGATCGAGGATTACGTTGAACGAATCGGTCGCTTTATCCCGGTCGAGATCAGTGAGCTGCGCGAATCCAGCGGGATGACTCCCGAGCAGATAATTCAACGCGAAAGCTCAAAACTTGGCGAGGCAATCGGAAAAGATGATCTGGTAGTCCTTCTCGACGAACGAGGCCCGGGAATGACCTCGACCGAGCTGTCTGATTTCATCGGGCGTAAACAGCGTGACGGAACGAAACGTCTCGCCTTCGTTGTCGGCGGGTTTGCGGGTGTCGATCAGAATCTCAGGGATCGCGCCGACACAGTGCTCTCTCTTTCACGGTTCACCCTGACGCACGAAATGGCGAGGGTAATCCTGACCGAACAGATCTACCGTGCCTTTACCATTCTGGCGGGGTTCCCTTATCACAAGGTATGAGACTCTGCACCGTCTGAAAATTGGAAACAGGTTACTTTTTTCCAGGAAGAGTGAGGTGAGTGCGAATGGATAAGAAAAAGCTGAAAACGTACCACGACCGTCTCATTGCCGAGCGAAACGCGCTGCTTGGGGTGGTCGGTCGAAATGAGGACTACAGCCGGGAAGCGGACATGGAAGCGACCCAGGATCCGGCTGATAAGGCCTCAAACTCTTACACCAAAGAACTTCTCCTCAGCCAGTCAACCAATGACCGGCTGATCCTTTCACAGATCGATGAAGCGCTCGAGCGGATCGAGGATGAAGAGTTCGGGGTCTGCCTCAACTGCAATAACGAGATCGGGCCAAAACGGCTTGAAGCTCTTCCGTGGGTCCGTTACTGCATAAGTTGCCAGGATCTCCACGAGAAGGGTCTTCTGAACGAGGAAGAGTAGGAGCAGGATCAGGGATTGGACTGGAACAATTCCAATTATTTCTGTCTCGCGACACCGCCGGTCAGCTTCTCCTGATTAACCGTCACGTCACATTGGCCAGTCACATCAGGAGAAACGACCGGATAGATCATTTTCATACCCTGGTCACACCCTGGTCGGGCCTCACTGGCCTCACACTATCTGGGCTGCG
>JBEIMN010000116.1:0-7857 GCA_040378705.1 Acidobacteriota bacterium | reverse complement strand
GGGGATATCGCTCGGCGCTTTCTGCCGACAACCTGCAGCGAATGGGCTATCAGAATGTACTGTCGATGGCCGGGGGGATCAGGGCCTGGCGCGAGGCGGGCCACGAAGAGGATAAGTAATAGTTGGTTTGCGGGGTGGGATTGGACGGGGGAGTCTCGTCCGATCTCCCCGTCTAATTCCTTTTGGCCCCGTAAACTAGAAAATAGTCACCTTAACCGAGAGATACTTCTTCGGATTCTGACGGAAATCATAAAGCAATTTTGTCACCTCAGCCGACATGTTGTTGATGTTCTGATAGAGTTTCTCGTCCTTGAGCAACTTACCGGCTGTTCCTTCACCGCGTTCGAGACTACTCGCGATTCTGTTCAGTTTATCGACCGTTTCGCGTGCATCGGCGTACAATTTCTCGTCATTGAGCAGTTTGCCCAGGTTCCCCTCGCCACGTTCAACCTTGGCCATGGTTCGTTCGAGACGGACCGAGGTCTCATCGAGCCGCTTGATGAGGGAGTTGGTGCGATTATAGATCTCCTCGTCCTTGAGAAGTTTGCCGATTGTTCCCTTCCCTGAACCGATCTGGGTATTGATCTCTTCTGAGACCTTGCGGAGGCGTGCGATCGTCTCATTGGCTTCGGTATAGAGTGTCGGATCGTTCAGAAGCTTACCGATGGTTCCATTTCCCTCACGAAAGGACTGCAACAGCGATTCCGCTTCGCGAACGGTGCGGTCGAGATCAACGTAGAATGACTCGTCGTTGATGAACTTGCCCATCGTGCCGCGCCCATTGCGCAGGTTTTCGGTGATGATACGGACATCGGAAGAGATGGCATTAAGGTTGCCAACCGCCGTCTGGGCGGCGTTGATAATGTCACCGACACTCTTCTGGGCGACACTATTGATGTAATCGCCATCCTTGATCGCCGCGCCACTTCCGGTTCCGGGGCTAATATCGATCACGTTGTCACCAAGGACTCCGGCGCCCTTCAGTACCGCCAGTGAGTCTGTTCTAATGCGCTCGATTGCCGGGCGGCCATCAAGTCTGCCATCGATCTCCATGACGATCTCGATGTTGCTCTGGGCAGTGGCATTGGCCGGGATGTCGCGGCTGAAGATAAGGTCGCGAACGCTGCCCACCTTCTTGCCGGAGAGACGAACCTCTGCACCCTTACGCAGACCATCAACACTGGCCATCTGTGTTCGGACGATGGTCGTCTTGTTCATGCCAGGGAATTTGATGTCACCACTGATCGCAAAGACCACTAACATCAGAATGGCCAGACTTGTGACTACCAGGATTCCGACCCGCAATTCGGACAGACTGGTCTGCTTACTCTTTGGCATCCTAACCTCTTTCTCCCCTTGCGCTTCTATCCTCGCGTACACTGCGCTCTGCTTTAGCGCATGTGCGGCTTCCTGCCCTCTCGCGTCGGTGGCCCAATCCGTTACGGCCCGGCCACTTTACCTGCCCATTTTACACACTCATCATAAACGATCGAACGCTGACGACAAAAGATGCGCATTCTCAGGTGAAAAACTTCTGGATATAGGCATTAGAAGATTCACGAATCTCTTCATCGGTTCCGCTAAAGATGATATGACCATCCTTGAGCATAATGAATCTGGTGTTGACCAGGCAGAGCCTCTCCCCCTCGGACTCGAAGATCAGGTTTCCCTGATCGTCACGCACGACATATTCGTGGGCGAGAACCTCGATATCCTGAATGCGGTGGGTGACAAATATTGAGGAGACGTCTTCGAGGTCGCGCAGTTTGAGTGCCAATTCGCAGATCGTTCGCGCGGTAATCGGGTCGAGACCGGCGGTTGGTTCATCGTAAAATATTATCTTCGGATTGCCAACGAGTGCCCGTGCAATGCCGACCCGACGGCGCATGCCCCCCGATAGTTCATTCGGCATCTTGGTAACGGCATCCTCGAGATCGACGAAGCGAAGCATTCGCAAAACGACCGGCTCGATCTCAGACTCCGGCAGGTTCTGTTCCCGAAGGCGATATGCGACATTGTCATAGACCGTCAGACTATCGAAGAGCGCCCCCTCCTGGAAGACCATTCCGATCTTGCTCCGGATCTCCATCAACTCTTCCTCTGTCAGGTTGGTGATCTCCTCCCCTTCGATGAAGATCCGACCTGAGTCAGGCCTGATCAGCCCAAGCGCGAGGCGGAGAATGGTCGACTTGCCAGTTCCGGAGCCACCCATGACAATCTTCGACTCACCGTGACGAACAGCAAAACTGACGCGATCAAGAATCACGCGGTCGCCAAAGGCGAGCGAGACATCTCTGAATTCGATGGCGTTGAGGACGCTCGGCATAGTATTAATTTGGCTGCAACAACAATGAGATGATTATCTTCGAGAGGAGAAAATCGGTCGCAATCACCAGTATGGAAGCGGCAACCACCGACTGTGTCGTCGCTCTTCCAACCCCGACCGTTCCGCCGGTGGTACTTAAACCCTTGTAGCAGCCGACGACAGCGATAATGAACCCGAAGACGGTCGGCTTGATCAGTCCGCCGATCATTTCATTGTAATCGATCGCATTGCGGGACGAGGCAAGATAGACCGATGATGGCTGGTGGAGCAGCGTAACAGAGATCAGCAGTCCACCAAGCGTTCCGACAAAATCGCAGATGACGGTCAGTACCGGCGCCATGGTGACAAGGGCGATGATGCGCGGCGCCACCAGTTTCTTGATCGGATCGGTTCCAAGCGCGCGCATGGCGTCGATCTGCTCGCTGACAAGCATCGAGCCCAGCTCGGCAGCGATCCCGGAGCCAACCCGTCCGGCCAGCATGAGGCAGGTCAATACCGGGCCAAGTTCGCGGATCAGACTGGTCGTCACCAGCTGACCGGTCACCGTCTGCACCCCAAATTTTTGCAGCGTGTTGGCGGTATTGAGCGCCAGCACCATCCCGGTAAAGGTTCCGGTCAGGAGGACGATCGCCAGACTTCCGAACCCAAGAATGTCCATCTGGCGAATCATCTCGCCGACATATCGCGGTGGCCGTGTCAGACTCCTCACGGTTCGTCCGACCAGAAGCGTCAGTTCCTGAATTTGATAGATGCCGTTGATCAGTAGGTTCATCAGAAATTACGGAATAAGGAGTATTGTTTAAAGCCCCTATCGCCTGTCATCTGTCAATTATTGAGCATTGGTCAATGGGGGATCTACTTACTGCAATCAGATTCGCCTTTACACTGGCGAGCCCAGCTCGGGAACTCAACCAGTCCCCCCTCAGCTCGCAGGGCAGCCAGCTCATAGAACTGCCAATTTGATATTACCACTTCGGAACGTGACGTGAAAACCTGAACAGCAATCCTGGCGCGCCCTCAACGCCTGTTTGGCACTGTCCGCCATCCAACGGACCACTCAATGATGCGTCGTTTAATCGCCGTGGTCAAGCATCTCAAACACCGCTCAGCGATCGCCGACCTTACCTCGATTCCACTCCTTCAATCGCCCGATCGCCCCAAGTACCTGCGGATCAGTCTCAAGCAGGAACTGTTCGGCAATTTTGATCCCCTGGTCGGTCGAGATCAATTCGGCACGAATTCGTCGCTCGATATAATCGAGGTTTCGATCGACCAGCGATTCACTGATCTGCCATTCCGGATGATCAAGAATATAGCGACGGAATCGACGCAGCACACCACCATTCAACTGAAACTCATTGTCACGTGGCCGGCGTCCATTATCGTTCCGGCGCTCCTGCCAAACGCCAGGTTCCGTAAACTGGCCGGCAGTCAATTGCCGTGTAAACTCGAAGCAGGCATCTCGCAACCGCACATTCTCGGGCTCGATCCGAACCACCAGATCCGGCTGGATGCCCCCATTCTCTGTCGATTCAGTTGCTGACCGGCGTCCGGTTCGCGACGACTGCCGGGATGGCAGAAGATCCCGACGTGATAAAAGGTAGTAATAGAAGCCGCCCTCAAAATATGACCGCTGAATTGACCGGCCAGCTGGTGTCTGGTAGATCGCCGTCGTCAGCATCAGCCCCGTCCCTTCGCGCAGACGATAGACTGTCTGGATTAGTCCCTTTCCAAAACTCTCTTCGCCAACAATCAGGGCACGCTGGTTGTCCTGCATGGCGGCAGCAACAATCTCCGACGAAGAGGCGGTCTCGCCATCGATCAGCAGGGCGAGGGGTAAGGTCTCCGGCGTCCCATTTTCTGACCGATAAACACGTCGCGCGATACGCCCCTCCCGTCCGCGGAGTGAGACGATATCGGCGCCAAACGGGAGAAAGGTCTCCGCGACCTGGATCGCCTGCTTGAGCAGACCACCCGGGTTCTGGCGCAGATCGAGCAGCAAAGCTTCCATCCCCGCTGCCTTCAGGTTTGCAATCGCCTCCCGCAGCTCCCTGGTCGTCTCCTCGTTGAAACCTCCCGTCAGCCGAATGTAACCCACCCCGGGCTTGAAGATGAAGCTGTTCCGTACCGAGGGGTAAGGGACTTCATGCCGCTCGATCTGAAATGTCTGCAGATCTTCGACCCCGGCACGCTCGACCGTGATACTGACGGCCGTCCCCTCATTACCGCGAATCTGCTTCAATGCCTTGCTGACAAACCACGACGCTGTCGAGACCCCATCCACCGCGACGATCGCATCCCCATACCTGATTCCCACCTTATGTGCCGGCATCCCCGGCGTAACCTCGATCACGTGGAGGCGGCCATTTCGGGGATCGAGCGTCACCCCAATTCCGTAGAACTTGCTGTTCTGCTCGTTCTGCATCTCCGTAAAATCCCGCTGAGCGAAGAAATTTGAATGCGGATCGAGCGTGTGGAGCATTCGTGTAATCGCCTCTCCCGTCACCGCCTCCCAACCTACGGGTTGGACATAGTTCGAATCGACCTTCCGCACCATCCAGACAAAATCGCGAACCACCGGGTTCGAGCCAATATCCTCACCCGGAGGTTGAACAGTCACCGAACCGGCAATCAATCCACCAATGATCGACCCGAGCAGGACGATTGCCAGCCAGCCGTACCTTCCCGCCAAATTGTAGAGTCGCTCCGTCTTCTCCATCACGTTCCCACCACTTTTTATCCTGCCAGCCTCCATCATATCAAAGCCATCTCAAAGCGGCCCGAGGCTGACGGTCTTATCTTCACGTTTTCACATTTTTCCACCTCGCCGGATTTTCAACTTGACGGGACGGGTTGCGCAGGCTTATAAACTGAACAGTCGGTCAATTAACTTACGATAGCGAGAGATAAGCCCCGAGATAAGACCATAGATAAGACCATAGACAAGACCAGTGACCAGGCTGGAGAGAAGGCAGGAGACATGGCAGCGAGGCAGTTTGTACAGCAACTCGAAGACCAGCGGAGGGATGAACTGATCCGTGCAACCTATCACGAGGTGGCGGAAAAGGGCTATTCGGCCGTCACGCTGCAGGATATCGCGACGCGTGCTGGTCTGAGCAAGGGCGCAACCCTTTACTATTTCGCCTCGAAGGAAGACCTCTTCCTTGCGGCACTCGAGTGGATGGTCGAGCAGAACCATGCCCGGATCGAGCAGGCCGTCAACGCCGTCGACAATGCGATCGAAAAGGTACGCGCGGCCATCAACATCATCTTCGCCAATGCCCAGCAGAGCCGGCAATTCTTCCTCGCCTACTGCGACTTCGTGAGTATTGGAACGAGGAACAAGCGTTTTCACGACCTCAACGCCCGTTTCTATCACGGCTGCACCCGCGTCGATCGCCGGATTATCGAGCTCGGAATCGAGACGGGAGTCTTTCGCAAGGTCAATCTCGATGACGCCAGCTCAATGTCACGGGCGCTGATCGACGGACTGATGCTCCAGTGGTTCTTCTCTTCCGATGGAACCTTCGAGGAGTATCGACGCCGTTGCGAGAGGATAATCCTGGATTACCTCACTTTTTCAACCACCGAGCCGGTATCATCCTGATCCGATCAGCTGAATTCTGACCAGCCAGTCAGTTATACATAGATTCACAAAATCAGAAACCAAAGTTTAAACATAAATATAAGACAGAGAGAAGGAAGGAGAGATCGATGAATAGATTAAAGTGCAGTGGTGCCATTTTTCAGTGGGTATCTGGTTCGCTGTTGGTGATGGTGATGCTTGTCGCGGTCGGCGTCGCCCAGGGAGAGATCTCACTCAAGGTCAACTTCCAGATCGATGGAAAGATCGGGACCGAGATGTTGAAACGCGGAACCTGGACCCTCTCCATCCCGGACTCGGCTCAGGGTGTGCTGACGGTCAAGTCTGGCCGGAAATCGGTCACTGCCCCTTTCACCAGACAGAATAATAGCGAGCCGGCGGCGACCGACAAGGTCAGCTACCGTGAAAACAGCGATGGCTCGCGCTCTATCGCGTCGATTACTCCCCGTGGGAAGGACTTCACGCTGGTGATTGCGGAGAGTCCGGTCACCAAAAACTGACTTTTGCTTACAGTAAGCATCTGGGAGCCAGCATCTGGCCAGAGAGATTGTGATATAAAAAAGCCACCCCACGAATGTGGAGTGGCCTTTTTATGCTTATGCAGAGATTGAGCAGTTCGGCAACGACTACCGCTGCTCGAATGGCGCCCAGGTCTGATCGACCGGCCCGACATATTCCGACCGCGGACGAATCAGTTTGTTGTTGTGGTACTGCTCGAGCACGTGCGCAATCCAGCCCGATATGCGACTCACCGCGAAGATTGGCGTGTAGAGGTCGATCGCAATCCCCATCATGTAGTATGTCGAAGCGGAGTAGAAGTCGACATTGGCGCGGATCGCCTTGTTCCGTTTGTTCATCTCGTCGATCACCAGCTCCTCGACGCGTTTCGAGATGTCGAACCACTTCGTCGAACCGAGCACCTTGCCGACCTCTTCCGACATGCGACGAAGGTGGGTCGCACGTGGATCTTCGGTCCGATAGACGGCGTGCCCGATGCCCATGATCTTATCACCACGCGCAAACTTGTCAGCAACATAGCTCTCCGCGTTCTCAATCGAGCCGATTTCGAAGAGCATACGCATGACCGCCTCGTTGGCCCCACCGTGAAGCGGGCCGGAGAGGGCGCCAATTGCCGAAGTTATCGCGGCATAGACGTCGGCGAGCGTGCCGGCGGTGACCCTTGCCGCAAAGGTCGAAGCGTTAAACTCGTGGTCGGCGTGGAGGATGAGGGCGATGTCGAGTGCCCGCGCTTCAACCTCACTCGGAACCTTGCCGGTCAGCATATAAAGGAAGTTGGCGGCGTGGCCAAGCTCAGGCCGCGGCGCAAGCGGCTCATTCCCATTGCGGATCCGGTCGATCGCCGCGACCAGTGTTGCACACTGTGCCGTCATCCGGATTGCTTTACGACGATTCGCCTCGACCGAGCTGTCGTGACGATCCACATCATAGGCTGAAAGCGCCGAGAAACCGGTGCGCAGCGCATCCATCGGCACAATACTCTTTGGAAATGTCCTGATCAGATCAAAGACCCGCGCTGGGAGCTCGCGGTTAGCGCGCAACTCAGCATCGAACTGCGCCAACTCCTCGCGCTTTGGCAATCGTGTATTCCAGAGAAGATATACCGTCTCCTCAAATGTCGAATTGACCGCCAGATCGTGGATGTTGTAACCGGCATAGACCAGAATGCCCTTGTCTCCATCGATGAAACAGATATTGCTGGGCGAGGCGACGACGTCTCGCAATCCTTCGTGTTTATTAGAGCCAGTCGGTGTTGTCATGGCGTTTTTTAGTCCTAAATATTATGTGCCAGGTCGAACAACCTTGGCGCGGTTATCTCAAAACTCGCTTTATTCCGATATATGTTTGCTGAAGCGCCGAACTTCCCAAGACCATTCCACTCACGGCGGAAGCACTATGACCCACTATG
>JBEIMN010000115.1:0-7858 GCA_040378705.1 Acidobacteriota bacterium | reverse complement strand
GGAACGGTGAAGGAGGTTGGGAGGATCGGTCTCAAGGCGCTCATCTATTTCGAGATCGTGACGACGCTTGCCCTCTTCATCGGTCTCGGGGCGGTCAACCTGACCAAGCCCGGACTTGGCGTCAATCTGCCCTCTGAGCAGAGCATAGAGGCGAAGGAGATTGCGGCGCGGGCCAGCAAGATGACGCCGCAGGATCACATCGTGACAATCTTCCCGACGAGCCTCTTCAAGGCGCTCGCCGAGAACGACGTGCTCCAGATAGTCGTTTTCAGCCTCATCTTCGCTGTCGCCCTTGGCGCGATTGGTGAGAAGGGAAGGCCGGTGCTCGCCTTCTGCGAATCGCTCTCCGAGGTAATGTTCAAATTTACGAACAACATTATGCATTTTGCGCCGTGGGGGGTCGGAGCAGCCATGGCGGTCACCGTCGGAAGCAAGGGATTTGGAGTCTTGCGGAATCTGGCGATGATGATCCTGACACTCTACGGTGCGCTGGCCATCTTCATCATTGTCGTCTTTGGCGCGGTCGCCCTGCTGATCAGACTGCCGATCCGGCGATTCATCCAGTTGGTGAAGGAGCCGGCACTGCTCGCCTTTACGACGACGTCGAGCGAGTCCGCCTTTCCGATGGCAATGGAGAATATGGAACGGCTCGGAGTCCCGCGGCGGATCGTCAGTTTTGTTCTGCCGATGGGCTACAGTTTCAACCTCGACGGTTCGACCCTCTACCTCTCACTGGCGGCGATATTCGTTGCCCAGGCCTCCAATATTCAACTATCGCTTAGTCAGCAGCTGCTGATACTTCTGACGCTGATGCTCTCGACCAAGGGGATCGCCGCCGTGCCGCGTGCCTCGCTCGTCGTATTGGCCGGGACGCTCGCCCAGTTCGGTCTGCCACTTGAGGGGATTGCCGTCATTCTCGGAGTTGATGAATTGATGGATATGGCGCGAACCTCGACCAACGTCATCGGAAACTGTCTCGCCACCGCAGTCGTTGCCCGCTGGGAGGGTGAGTTCAACGATGCCGGAAACGAGATTGTCGGCGCGATCGATTCTTAGGTTCGTCCGCAACACTGAGGAGACTATGAGATCACTCAACGATAAGCTGAAGAAGCCGGAATGGCTGAAGATCCGGGTCAACATGGGCGAAGATTTCCTGCAGGTCAATCGAATGATCAATGACCTGACGCTTCACACGGTCTGTCAGGAAGCGCGCTGCCCAAACATCTATGAGTGCTGGACCAATCGCACCGCGACCTTCATGATCGCTGGCGACGTCTGCACACGCCGCTGCGGATTCTGTGCCGTCAGCAAGGGTGAGCCAAAGCCGCTCGATCCACTCGAGCCGGCCAATGTCGCAACCGCTGTCCGGACGCTCGATCTTCAGCACGCGGTCATTACCGGTGTCAACCGTGACGATCATACCGATGGCGGAGCCACCCACTGGGCGGAGACGATCCGCGCCGTTCGCGCCGCCAACCCAAACTGCAAGATCGAGGTTCTGATACCCGATTTCGAGGGCAACTGGGAGGCGCTCGGCATGGTGCTCGACGCCTCTCCCGATGTCCTCAACCACAATACGGAGACCGTCCCGCGCCTCTATTCGCGAGTCCGTCCGCACGCGAAATATCGTGAATGGACGATGGAGATGCTCCGCCGATCGGCGGCGCGACGCGATCTTGAACAGCGCGGCATGTTCACCAAGTCCGGAATCATGGTCGGACTCGGCGAGACGACCGAAGAGATACTTGAGACCATGCGGGATCTGCGCGAAACCGACTGCGACATCCTGACCATCGGTCAATACCTGCAGCCGGCGGAGCGCCGCCTGCCGGTCGAGCGTTACTACACGCCGGCCGAGTTTGCAGAGTTCAAGCGGCTCGGACTTGAGATGGGTTTCCGCTACGTCGAGTCGGGCCCACTCGTTCGCTCAAGCTATCACGCCCACGAGCATAAGCCTGAGAACGCGCCGAAAAGACTCGATCTCGAAACGATTCCTGGCTCGACCCCACCGCTCGTTCAGCTGACGAAGCGGCAGACGATTGTCTGAGAGCCCCATAATCCATTCCAAAGGGAGTACTGAAAATGTATAAATTAGTCCTCGTTCGACACGGTGAAAGCGACTGGAACCGTGAGAACCGTTTCACTGGCTGGACCGATGTCGATCTCTCCGCGCAGGGCCTGAAGGAGGCACGCACCGCAGGCGAGGTGCTGAAGGCAGAAGGCTTCACCTTCGATGTTGCCTACACCTCAGTTCTCAAGCGGGCCATCCGAACCCTCTGGATCGTCCTCGATCAGCTCGATCGGATGTGGATCCCGGTTCACCACTCGTGGCGGCTCAATGAGCGCCATTATGGCGCGCTTCAGGGCCTCAACAAGGCCGAAACCGCGGCAAAGTTTGGTGATGACCAGGTTCGAATCTGGCGCAGAAGCTATGACACCCCACCACCACCGCTCGATCCGCAGGATGAACGGTTCCCGGGGCGCGATCCACGCTACACCGCCTTGACGGCCGAGGAGCTGCCGCTGACAGAGTGTCTCAAGGATACCGTTGCCCGCATGCTTCCACACTGGCACGACCAGATCGCACCCGCCGTCAGATCCGGCCGGAAGGTGATCGTCGCCGCCCACGGCAACAGCCTTCGCGCCCTCGTCAAGTATCTCGATAACATCCCGGATGACGAGATCATCGGACTCAATATCCCAACCGGCATCCCGCTCGTTTATGAGCTCGACGCCGATCTCAAGCCGATCCGTCATTACTATCTTGGCGATCCCGAGGCGATTGCCAGGGCGACCCAGGCGGTCGCCGATCAGGGCAAGGCGAAGTAGTCGCCCCTTGCACCGAAATTTTACACGGCCCAGTCCCGAAGATAGCCCGAAGGTAGTAATAATTTCAGAGCGTGAAGGGGAGATGGTGTAATTATTTCCTTTTTGCCCTCCGGCCCGGAACTGGTCATGATCGATCAAAATGAAAAAGAGCCTGTATTTACAGGCTCTTTTTCACATGCAGCCAATCATTAAAACTCTGGCATCGTGATTGCAATTACCCTGGCGGGGCAACGAGATACCAGTTGGTGAATGCCAATGACGGTGTCGTGTGGTTATCGGAAAAGCGACCACAGGTTAGATAGCGCCGCGGTCATCCCACGTCCGCGGCGCTTTTTTTATGATCCATCCTCAGTGCGATTCGCGTGTTACCACGACTCCGCTCTTTCCAACCAGAAAGTCGAAATCGGCGCCGTGATTGGCCTGCATGACGTGTTCAGTGTAGAGCTTATAATATCCACGCTCATGCGACACCGGCGGCGGCTGCCAGGCGGCGCGCCTTTCCGCCAGCACTTCATCGCTCACTTCAAGGTTGAGTCGACGCGCCTCGACGTCGAGTTCGATGAAGTCGCCAGACTGTACGAGCGCGAGCGGCCCGCCAGCCGCCGCCTCCGGCGCGACGTGGAGCACCACCGTGCCATAGGCCGTTCCACTCATCCGCGCATCGCTGATCCTGACCAGGTCCGTGATCCCACGCTTCAGCAGCTTTGGCGGTAATGGCATATTCCCAACCTCCGGAATCCCCGGATAGCCCCTCGGTCCGCAGTTCTTCAGTACCATGATGCTCGTCTCGTCGATATCGAGGTCCGGATCGTCGATCCGGGCGTGAAGATCCTCGATCGTTTCGAAGACGACTGCCCGCCCGCGATGCTTCATCAATTCCGGCGAGGCGGCCGATGGCTTGATCACCGCTCCATCCGGGCAAAGGTTGCCACGCAGGACCGCAATTCCCCCCTGTGGCGCAAACGGCTTCTCAAACGGCATGATCACGTCCGGATTCCAGTTTGGCGCCTCGGCTGTGTTCTCGCCAATCGTCTTTCCATTCACCGTCAACGCGTCGCGGTGAATCAGGTCACCCAGCTCGCGGATGACTGCCGGAATTCCACCGGCATAGTAAAAGTCCTCCATCAGATATTTGCCCGATGGCATCAGATTGACCAGGCACGGCACATCCCGCCCAACACTGTCCCAGTCCGCCAGCTTAAGGTCGACTCCGATCCGTCCGGCAATCGCGAGCAGGTGGATCACGGCGTTGGTCGAGCCCCCGATCGCTCCAACGACACGCATCGCATTCTCAAACGCTTCCCGCGTCAGAATCTGTGAGAGCTTCAGATCCTCGTTGACCATCTCGACGATCCGCCGTCCCGCCATATGCGCCAGCTTGTACCGCCGTGAATCGACCGCCGGAATCGCCGCGTTCATCGGCAGCCCGACCCCGAGCGCCTCAACCACACTCGCCATCGTCGACGCTGTCCCCATCGTCATACAATGGCCCGTCGAGCGGCTCATGCAGCTCTCCGCCTCCTGGAAATCGCAGAGCGGCATCGCTCCACTCCGCACCTCCTCGCTGAACTTCCAGACATTCGTCCCCGAACCGATATCCTCTCCACGGAACTTTCCATTCAGCATCGCCCCACCCGAGATCGCTATCGTCGGCAGGTCGCAACTCGCCGCTCCCATCAGACAGGCTGGCGTCGTCTTGTCACACCCCACCAGCAGGACCACCCCGTCGAGCGGATTCGCCCGAATCGTCTCCTCGACATCCATACTCGCCAAATTCCGGAAGAGCATCGCCGTCGGCCTCATCAGGTTCTCTCCCAGTGACATCACCGGAAATTCGAGCGGAAATCCGCCTGCCTCATAGACTCCACGCTTCACATGCTCCGCTATCTTCTGGAAATGACCGTTGCACGGCGTCAACTCCGACCAGGTATTGCAGATCCCAATCACCGGTCGCCCGTCAAAGACGTGATCCGGATAACCCTGGTTCTTCATCCAACTCCGGTGGATGAACGCACTCTTGTCAACCGGGCCAAACCAGTCCCGGCTTCGTAATCTTCGCTCTTTTCCGTCTGCCATATCTCTCCCCTCACCAGATTCGATCAGAATTTTTTGCGCCCTTGTCCCGGACGCCCCCTAAGTATATTCACCCCTCATTTACTGTCCACTAATCGCCACTGCCGGAAGAGATTTTTATAATTGTTTCCTGCTTGACAATATTTAACTGAACGAATAGTCTGACCGGGTGATGAGAAAAAAGCGTGCAGCGTTGAGGCATAGTATCGCCGAGCAGACTCTGGTCCGGATCATGCGGGTTGGTGACCGGTTGTGGCGTGAATCGGATGTCTGGTTTCGGCGGTGGGATCTGACAGACAATCATTACAATGTGCTCCGGATTCTGAATGGGTCCGATGAGCCGCTGCGGCAGGTCGAGATCGGTCGACGCATGCTCTCGTCGCGTGCCAACGTGACCAAGGTTCTCGATCACCTCGAAATGCTCGGTCTCGTCAGACGTCAGACGTGCGAGGACCGGCGCGTCAACCTCGTCGAGCTGACTGAGGCCGGACTCCAGTTCCTCGAGGCGACCGCATCCGAGGTTGTCTCTTTCGCCGATACCGCGCTCAGCGCACTGACTACTGAGGAACAACTGGTCCTCAATCAGCTCCTTGGCAAGCTGCTGGAATAGTGGATTCTCCCGATTACATAGTTAAGAGGGAAATAGTCAACGGGTTGAGTAAATTGAGCAGGCCGGGTAATGAGGATAATGGTGAATATTTTGTCGCGGCTATTGGCGTCGCGAGACGCTGGATAAGACATTAGTTGCAACTGACGTTCGAGCTGGCGATGCTTCCACACGGAGCAGATCGCCGCTGAGGGGAGAGAGCGAAACATTGGAGGGAATGAGTATGCGCATCATCAGAGCGGCAGAGAGATTTCAATTCGAGAATGACTGGCTGTTTGCTACCTGGTTGTTCAGTTTTGATAATTACTACGATCCGGGCAATCTTCAGTTCGGCCCCCTGCGGGTCTTCAATCACGACCGGATCGCCGGTGGCGCCGGATTCCCGACCCATCCGCATCGCGAGATGGAGATTGTCACCTACGTCCTCGAAGGAGAGCTGTTCCATCGTGACAGCACCGGGGGCGAGGGGGTTATCCGCGCAGGCGAGGTGCAGCGAATGACCGCCGGAACCGGAATCTCGCACGCAGAGATGAACGCTCATCCGACCAATCCGGCGTGGGCGCTCCAGATCTGGGTTCTGCCTGACCGGAGTCGTCTCACGCCCTCATACGAACAGAAGCAGTTTACAGTCGATGACCGAACCGGACGCCTCCTGCCAATCGCTTCCGGTCAGGATGCGCCCGGCACGGTCTGGATAAACCAGGACGCAACATTCTATGTCGCACGCCTCGGCGAAAATCAGCGCGTCAGCCACGAACTGAAACCGGGACGCAGAGCCTTCCTCTATGTCATCGATGGTCAGGTCTCACTCGGCGCCGAGGTTCTCGCCACCGGGGATCAGGCGCGAATAGTCGAACCGGGCCAACTCGATATTACAGGTCATCAGGTCAGTGAATTGATCCTGATCGATCTTCCATAAAGGCGTAATGGGAATAAGCAGGCTCAATCGGGCCTCAATTCTTAGCCGATTTACCAGCTAACTACAGGAGTGGAGTGGATATGTCAGAAACACTGGAGCTATTGAAATCGCGGATCTCCGCCAACAGTTATGATCGCACACGAGGGCTGACAGAGGATCAGATTCGCGAGCTTGTCGCCTATGCGACAGAGGCGCCCTCCGCCTATAACATCCAGCCCTGGCGGTTCATCGCCGTGACCGAGCCGGAGGCGAAAGCCCGGCTGAAGGCTGTCTCCTACAATCAGCAGAAGGTCGAGGATGCCGCCGTGACCTTCATCGTCCTCGGTGATCTGCGTGGATATGAGCGGCTGCCGGAGGTGCTCGGTAAATCGGTCGCCGCCGGACTGATCGACCAGAAGATGGCCGATGGCTGGATCGGGATGGCCAATGCCGGTTATGGCGCGAATGAACAGCTCCGTCGCGATGAGGCGATCCGCAGCGCCTCGCTCGCCGCGATGACCTTGATGGTCGCTGCCTCGGCGAAGGGGCTCGTCACTGGCCCAATGGTCGGCTTCGATCCGGAGGGCGTGAAAAGAGAGTGTGGAATATCTGATCGCCTGCTGCCGGTTATGCTGCTGACTGTTGGCTATGCCGCACCTGGCAACTGGCCGCGGAAGCCGCGCCTCGGCGTCGATGATGTCCTCTCGTTCAATCAGAGCGAACCCGCCTGGGGGGCATAGGCCAAACAATTTACGCAAGATGCGGCCCCGGGGCGATCGCTGATTGATCTCCCCGGGGCGATGTGTATAATGGGAGTTTGTTTCGGGGCGTAGCACAGCCTGGTAGTGCGCCCGGTTTGGGACCGGGAGGCCGGAGGTTCGAATCCTCTCGCCCCGACTCTTTTTATTCAATAAGTTACAAGTAAAAAAGGCGCTCGAAAGAGCGCCTTTTTTGCGTGTGTTCACTACGCGTTCACTACGCTAAAAAGCCAATAGATACAGGCTTTTTAGCGTGGTGCCATTTCCAGGATCGGGATACGCTTGCAGGTCGACATATTGTCGGTCGCGTCGCCGCTACGAAGTCGACAATGATCCTCGCGAAAGACTCCACCTCGCCCCCAATGAGAGGTAATGTGCGCAGCGGCGCGAAGCGTCCTGGGTGCGCGGGCCTCCGGCCCGCATGCCTCTGGGCAGAGCCACTTTGAGATGAAGCGGTCCGGCTAAACCGCTCTTAGGGAGATGACGATTTGTCTATTCGGGGTAATTCACTACCTGACCTTATGTGATAGCTGTATTTTGAGAGTTGGAGTGGAGATAATGCGCTTTATTGATGGCTTCATATAAAATTCACGCCATCGCGATCAAACAATTCTCAGATTTCTATCCTGATCCGTGAGTCGCTCCAACAAAAACTTGGTGTAGAATTTTAATTTTGTACGTTTGGTGATTTTG
>JBEIMN010000114.1:0-7888 GCA_040378705.1 Acidobacteriota bacterium | reverse complement strand
TCCACCAGCTCGACAGACTCTCGCTCCGGTCGCCGACCGCGACCGATGGACGGGTGTCGGTTCTTTTCCATCGTTTAACAATCCTCGCCATAGTGCTTTTCGGACTGGCGGTTCCGCATTCGGTTGCCGCCGCGCAGATCTGCTTTCTGAGTGGTCTCCTCTTCTTCTTTATCGGGTGGGTTGGGCGCGATGTCGCGCTGCGGCGGCTCAGTCTGGCGGGAACGCCAATTGAGCGGCCGCTCTTCTTTTTTGCACTGCTGACAGTACTCTCCTCATTTCTCTCCCTCGCCCCGGCGACAAGCCTCACCAAGTGTAAAACGCTCGGTCTATTCCTTATTTTTTATCTGATCTCAGGTAATCTGGCGCGCCGTGGCGCGATGCTCCTGCTCGGATGTCTGCTGGTATCAGGTCTGTTTGGGGTTGGGTTCAGTTTAATGGAGAAGGTCTATGGCCGGGGGATGGTGATTGCGTACGTTGCGCCGGAGAGCCAGTTTGCGCGGAGCGGTCTCCGTCCGGGCGATCTGATCTGGATGATCGGGCGGCAAAGGGTAAGCAGTCCGGAAGAGATCAGCGAAGTGCTGGCGAAGCGACGGCTCGGCGAGGTCGTCGACGTCGAAGCGCTCCACGCCGGTGATCCGGTGCCGGTCACACTGCAGGTTGACGAGACTCTTCGTTCGGGACCGGACGCGCTCGGGATCAGAGCTGACGGACGAAGTCGACGGTTTCGCGCCTCCGGATTTGGCCGGCAGTTCATCACCTGGGCCGAGCAGATGCAGATGCTCGCCCTCTTCGTCCTTGGGCTGTTGCTGGCGGGAACTGGACGGCAGCAGCGACTGCTTGCCGGGGTGGTCTTTCTGCTCTTTGTGACGGGATTGATGCTGACCGCGACCCGGAGTGTGATCGCCTCTTTCATCGTCGCATCGATCCTGATAACACTGAAGTTCGGCGCGCGGCGGATGGTGGCGGTGGCAATCCCGGCCGCGCTGCTGATCGCGGTTGTCGGAACGTGGTCGGTCATCTCGGCGCGACGCGAAACGATTGCGCGATTCAGCGATGACAGCACGATACACCGCCTTGGCTTCATGAAAGCCGGCCTGAAGCTCATTCCTGAACATCCACTCTTCGGCATCGGCATGGACTCTCATACCAGATTCTGGCACGAGCTGAAATTCCCCGGCAACTATGTTACACATACCCACTCGACACCGATTCAGATCGCGATGGATCGCGGAATTCCGGCATTGGGCTGCCTGCTCTGGCTGGTGATCGCCGTCTGGCGAAGGCTGCGAAGCCTTCACGGCTGCGCGATGAGCGCCGGAGATCGGATCGGCGCCGGTGCGGCGATTGGCGGAATTGCCGCCCTGACAGGGTTTTCACTCAGCGCGCTGACCAACTATAATTTCGGTGATTCAGAGAGCCTGATGATGCTGATCGCCATCCTTGGCGCCGTGAACCAGATCGAGGTCGCAAAGCAGCCGGAAGCCCCAGCCGGGGCTGCCCATGCTGCCCCGGCTTGAAGCCCAAGTTGATGAGAACTCAGCTAAATAGCAGGTCGGATTGTTAAGACTGGTTGTTAAAATGAAGCGAGAATCTCTCAGGAAAGCGGCAATGTCGCTCTCAATGGTCTTGCTGCTGATCTCGTGCGACGCGGCACGGGGGCAGACGCCGCCACTTTCCGCTCAGGATACGATTCGGCTCGACACGAGCCTGGTCGTGATCGATGCCCGCATAGTCGATCGGCGGACGGGCCAGTTCATCAGCGGCCTCAAGTCTGACGACTTTATTCTCTCCGACGATGGAGTGCGCCAGGAGATTACCCATTTCAGCCAGGACAGCCTCAATCTGTCGGTCATCCTGCTGCTCGACCTGAGTGGAAGCGTCAGCCCGGTATTGCAGGAGATACGCAGTGGCGCGCTCGGAGCGCTGAGCCGGCTGCGAAAGACGGACGAAGTCGCGCTCATGGCCTTTTCGTCGAAGACGCGTCTCGTCCAGGAGTTCACGCGGGACCGCGGGCTGATCATCGACCGGATCAGGGAGATCGAAAAGACGCCGGTAATCGGTCAGGGAACCTCGCTCTTTCAGGCAATTTCAGACGCGGCGACGCATATGGAGCTTGCGGGCGGCAACCGGTCCAACCGGCGCGTAATCATCACCATCACCGACAATGTCGCCTGGGACTACAATTTCGCCGGACTGACAACGCAGGAGGTCTCGCGCCGTGTGATCGATTCGGACAGCATGGTCTGTGGCCTGATTGTCGAGGGAGCACTTACACGCACCGAGAAGATCTTCCTTCGCAACCGCGCCGGCCAGGACATCTACCGCCGACGAATGACCATCGACCCCTTCATCGACCTCAGTGGAGGCGAGCTGATCAGGGCCAATCCGGGCCTGATCAGCAGCCAGCTGGCGACGCTTGTCGACCATCTTCGATCCCGGTACAGTTTTGGTTACACGCCGAAACGGGAGAGCGTCGATGACCGCTATCACCAGATCAGCCTGCGATTGAGCGACGAGGCGAGGCGGCGTCTCGGGGATCTGCTGATCAGGACACGGCAGGGCTACCGTATTGCGTCGAAGGGGAAGGTGAAATAGTGACTACCGGCCCTTGAGCCACGCCTCGCCAATGGTGACGTCGACCTGAACCGGGACACGCGTCAGAAACTCACGTGCGCCGGCAATCATCGTCCTCGAAACGATCCGTTCAACCTCGGCGGCGATCGACTCCTCGGTTTCAACGACCAGCTCATCGTGAATCGCGTTGACGATCTGCGCGTCAAGGCCGTCGAGCGCCTCATCGAGCAGCCTCATTGCCCGCTTGAAGATATCGGAAGCGGTGCCCTGAATCGGGCCATTCTTGCCAACACGCCGCAGCGCGGCCTGCTGAACCGGATCGATCGGATCGAGACGAAATATCCAGAGTCGTCCGGAAGCCGTTCGCGCTCGTCCCACGTTGACGGCCTCTTCACCGGCCGCTTCGAGCCAGCGCGCGACTCCGGCATAGGCCTGGAAATAACGTTCGATCAGCCCCTTCGCCTCGACGATGCCGGTCTCGAGCCGGCTGGCGAGCCCCTCTGCCCCCATTCCATAAACAAGTCCGTAGTTAAGCCCCTTCGCGTATTCACGCTGCCGCTGAGTGACCTGGTTGAGCGGAAGATCGAACATCTCTGCCGCCGTCTGCCGGTGGAGGTCTGCCCCCTGATCGAAGGCCGAGATCAACGCTTCATCCTGGGAAAAATCGGCCAGAATCCGCATCTCGATCTGCGAATAGTCGGCGATAACCAGCCGGCGGCCTTCCGGAGCCCGGAAACAGGAGCGATAGTCTGTCGTGTGCGGAATCTGCTGAAGGCTGGGGGAGTTACAGGTCATTCGACCTGTCGGTGTTCCGATCTGGCGAAAGTCCGGGTGGAGCCGCCCGGTTACGGGATGGATCATTTCGAGAATATTCTCGCCGTAGGCGGCAAGGTTATGGCTGAGCGTGCGATGTTCGAGCAGCCAGGAGATAACCGGGTGATCGTCGACCTGCTTCTGCTTCTGCAACCGCCACTCCCGCGTATCTTCCAGTTCGATTCCGATCCGGGAAAGGGCTTCGCGTACCTGGGTCGGGCTGTCAAGGTTGATCGGCTCGGGGGTGCCGAAGAGGCCCTGTTGTCGGACACCCGCCCCGAGCGCGGCTTGCAGCTCCGCTTCGACCACGTCGTGCCGCTGCTGAAATGTTGCCAGCAGCGCGCGCCAGCGACCGACATCGACGTGGACACCGGCGAGCTCCATGGCCGCCAATGGTCGGACACAATCGAACTCGAGGTCTGCCGTGACGAGCAGATCCGCCTCCTCGAGCCGCTTTCGCATCTCTTCCCAGAGTGGGAGCAGCACTGCGGCATCGGCCGCCGCATAGTCGAGCTGCGACTGATCGAGCTCACCTGACCAGTCGCTGCGCTGCGCCTGCTTGTCCAGATTCAGACTGAGATAGCGCGCGACTACACGGTCGAGCCCGTGGCGATCAGTCTCGCTTCCCGCACTCAGCAACAGGCTCGCAAGGTAGGTATCGGCGACTCCGTCAAGCCGTATCCCAAGATGGTGGGCGATGAACTTGGCATCGAACTTGATGTTATGCCCGATCTTGACCGGCGTCGGCCCGGCGAGAAGCGGCCGCAAAGGGTCAAGATCCGCCCGGGTCAGCCTGAAGCAGTCGATGATCCAGACCGCCTCCGGTGTCGCAATCTGCAACAGCCGCAACCGACTTCGATATGGATCGAGACCGGTCGTCTCGGTATCGATCCCGATCACCTCTCGACCACGCAGACTCTCGACCAGCGGCCCGATCTCGGCCGCACTTTCAATCAGTTTGTACGGCAATTTGTAAGGCTGCCAGTTCATCGCTCCAGCCCTCCATTGGACTCCACGGGACCACCGGGCCACGGGGCCACGGCTGCCCTCCGCCTGATGATCCGATTCAAAAGCGGATTCGGCTCCCTCGAATCACGAATCCAATCACGATTCCGGCAACGAAACCGCCAATATGCGCCATATACGCGACGCCCCCCGACTTTCCAACCGAGGCCAGCGAACCAAACCCATTCAGGAACTGGAGCAGCCCCCAGAATCCGATCACGATCAACGCCGGCATCTCAACGATCCGCCCAAACTGAAATACACGGACACTCTGGTGTGGATAGACGACAAGATAGGCGCCAAGCACCCCGGCTATCGCGCCAGAGGCGCCAAGCGAGGGAACTACCGATTGCGGACCAAAGTAGATGTGCGTCAGACTCGCCAGCAACCCGCATACAAGGTAGAAGAGCAGATAACGACCATGCCCGACGCGATCCTCGATATTGTCGCCGAAGATCCACAAATAGAGCATATTCCCAAGCAGGTGGCCCCAGTCACCGTGCATGAACATTGCGGTGATGAGGGTCAGGTAGATTGGTGTCGGGCCGCTGTAGAGTCGCAGACTCTCGCGCCCGATCCTGACCATGCCATCGATGTCGACTCCACCCGTGATCTCCGCCGGGACGACACTGAAGCCATAAGTAAAGGCCGGATTGGCCTGCTGATAGAGAAAGATCAGGACGTTGATCAGTATCAGCGCATAGTTGATGAACGGAACGGTTCGCCGGTTGTTGTTGTCATCGCCAATGGGAAAAAGCATTCTAGCGTCCTCCCCAGTTAAGTTTGGTCCGCAGTACCTGAAAATAGTTCCGGTTGGTCGGGCTGATGAGCCGGAATGTCTTGTCGCTCCGCCGGATGATGACACGGTCTTTTGTGTGCAGATCGACGACCAGCTGGCCGTCAATCGTCAGCAGGAGCTTATCCTTAACGCCATCAAAGACGATCTCGACACGGCTCGCACCGGGGACGATAAGCGGCCGATTCGAAAGCATGTGCGGGCAGATCGGCGTGAGCAGAATCGCCGCCACATCCGGATGAACGATCGGGCCACCGGCAGAGAGCGAGTAGGCGGTCGATCCGGTCGCGGTCGAAACGATCATCCCGTCGGCGCGAAATGTCGTCATCATCATCCCGTCGATGAAGCAGTCGAACTCTGTGATTCGTGCCGGAGCGCCATTGACCGCCGCTTCGTTGAGTGCGGTGTGGGAGGAGATCTCCGTGCCGCCGCGATGAATGCTGACGTCGATCATCATCCGGTGATCGAGCGAGTAGTTCCCTGCCCGCAGAGCGTCGAGTGTTGGGAAGAGCTCCTGCAGCGTAAACTCTGTCAGATAGCCGAGCCAGCCAAAATTTACGCCAAGAACCGGGATCGGCAAGTTCCCGATCAGCCGCGCCGCGCCGAGGATCGTGCCATCACCACCGAGGACTATCAGCAGGTCGATCGCCTCGTCAAGCCTTCCGTCAACTTCACGCAGCGCCGGAAGCAGGCCGGCCTCGGCGACCGCGCCAGAGCCCTTCAGCTCGATCCCGCGCTCACGGCACCAGTCACCAAGACTGCCGACGACGTTGAACGCGTCCGGTTTCTGCGGGCCGACGATCACTCCAATTCGTTTCAAATCAATGGAATTCAATTATGGACCTCATTCCGATTGCCTATCCGATCTCGCGCAGCACTGCTGAAAGATGGCCGAGGCCAACCTCAACATCCGGCGTTCTGATCGCGAACCCAAGCCGGAAATGATCCGGCATCTCGAAAAAGTGACCGGGAACGATCGAGGTCTCGAACTCGCGCAATCGGTCGTGCAGGGGCCCGCTGTCTGAGTGATTCCTCAATCTTGGGAAGACCGTCATCGACCTTTCAGGAATCAAGCACTCCAATTGCCCGTCGTGGGCGGCGATAAAGTCGCGGATCAGCCGCTGATTCGGCTCGATGATCGCGCGCGTCCGCGCTTCGAGCGACGGCAGCTGGCCGAAAGCGGCGAGGGCCAGCCGATCACTCGGCATCGAGCCGACCGCTCCGAAGAGATCATTCAACCGACGCGCACGCTCCGCCAGCTCCGGCGCGCAGAGGATCCAGCCGCATCGCAATCCGCTCAATCCATAACTCTTCGTCAGGCTGCTCGTCGCCAGAAAATGCGGACCAAGATGGACCGCGCTTGGCGGCGCATCCTCGAACAGGATGTCACGATAGACTTCGTCAACCAGCACGTGTGCGCCGCTGCGCGCCGCCAGCTCGCCAATCCGCGCCAGAATCTCCGGCCTGACCGTAACTCCGCTCGGATTATGCGGACTGGTCAGCACAATCAGCCGCGTCCGGGGCGTGAGCTGCCGCTCGATCTCTTCCGGATCGATCTGGAATCCATTAGCGAGCGAACGCGAAAACCTCCGAATCGACGCGCCCAGCCATACCGCCGCCGCGATCATCGGTTCGTACGCCGGCAACTCGATCAGAACCTCGTCCCCACGCTCGATCAGCGTCGCCATCGCCAGAAAATTGGCCATCGAGGTCCCCTGCGCGGTGACGACCCGATCGGCCCCCACTCCGTACCGTCCCCCGATCGCCTCCTTCAGCGGCCCATACCCTTCGTGGTTCGGTCCGTTCAGCATCACATCGGCCATCGTCAACGGCAGATCTTCCGCTTCACAGCCGATTATTCCACTGTTGGCGAGGTTGTACCGTGCTCCGGCGTGATATTTCGCCCACGTCATGTAAATGCTGCGCTTTTCGAGATTGCTCAAGTTGTTTACCTTTACAGCTTTATTGATCGATTTATGGTCAATCGCGACGACGATTCAGATGTCGCCACCAAAAGAAGACCGGAATTCCAAGCATAATGATCATCGCCCCCATCCGCGCATTCTTCCAGTCGGTGATGAAGGTATTGATGACGATTCCAAGTCCGGCCAAAATGAAGAGTACCGGGGTGAGCGGATATAACGGAACGGGACGTGGACGCGGCGCCTCCGGCATCGTTCGCCGAAAGACGATCAGTGCCACACCAGCGAGCGCAAAGAAGATCCAGTCAGCGAAGACCGCGTAACGCACGAGCTCGTCGTAACGGTTCGAGATCGCGAAGAGCGCCGCCAGCCCTCCCTGAAGCAGGATCGCCGCCGTCGGAACGTGGAATCGTGGACTGAGCCGGCCAAGCTCCTTGAAGAATACACCGTCGACCCCCATCGCATAGTAGACACGCGGCGCACTGAGCAGCGCAAGGTTGATGAAACCGAAGGTCGAGACAACGATCAGCAGGCTGATCAGCTTCGCCCCGGCCGATCCCGCCAGCCGCGCCGCCATATCTGCCGCCGGCGTCTCTGTCGCCGCCAGTGCCGGGGCCGTCAGGACGTGTACATAAGCGATATTCGCGCCGACATAGACGGCAATCACGCAGAGTACCCCGATCAGTATTGCCCGTGGCAGATTCCGGAGCGGATCACGGACCTCTTCGGCAACGAAATTGACGTTCTGCCAGCCGCCATACGAGAACATAACCGGAAC
>JBEIMN010000113.1:0-7894 GCA_040378705.1 Acidobacteriota bacterium | reverse complement strand
CTCGTAATATCTTTGTGTTGAAGTTCGATTTCACCCTCTTTCCCTTCTCCTTTCCGTGTTTCTTCTGTGTCCTTCCGTATCAAGTTTTTACCACATTTCCACTCGTAATATCTTTGTGTTGAAGTTCGATTTCACCCTCTTTCCCTTCTCCTTTCCGTGTTTCTTCTGTGTCCTTCCGTGGCCAGATCTTATACTATGGCATGATGGCGATTCTGGGCCACAGAAGGAGTTGTCACTCGGTCATCAATTTCGGGGAGATCAGAAACATGATTTCAAGAGCGATTCTGTTATACCTTTCGAAGCAGTTCTGGTTGAAGGATATTCTCGCCGGGTTTCCGGGCTTTCGGGTGATCACACGCCGCTTCATTGCCGGGGAGAATATACGCGATGCGATCGGAGCGATCGAGGAGCTGAATCGCGCCGGGCTTGACGCGACCTTTGACCACCTGGGTGAGAGTACGCACTCGCGCGTCGAGGCAGCTGCCGATGTCGATGAGTACCTGACGGTTCTCGATCTGATCGACGCGAGTGGAGTCAGGTCGAACATCTCCATCAAGCTGACACAGCTCGGGCTCGATATCGACGAGCAGTACTGTTACGAGAATGTCCTCCGCCTGGTCGAGTCTGCCCACCGCCGTGGCAACTTCGTCCGCATCGATATGGAGGACTCGTCACGCACCGACGCTACTCTGCGCATCTTCAACCGCGTTCACGATCAGTTTCAGAATGTCGGGATCGTGCTTCAGGCCTACCTGCGCCGGACGGAGCGGGACCTCGACCAGATCCTTGCCGGCGGGGCACGGGTACGCCTCTGCAAAGGCGCCTACCGTGAACCGGAGGAGGTCGCCTTTGCCGAAAAATCGGAGGTCGATCGACACTATCTGCGACTGACCGAGCGGCTGCTTGGAAGCGGGATCTACCACGCATTCGCGACCCACGATGAACGGATCATCACGGCGGCGAAGAAGTTTGCCGAGGGGCAGGGAATTCGACGCGACCGTTTTGAATTTCAGATGCTCTATGGCATCAGGCGTGACCTTCAGCAGCGACTGGTTGGCGAGGGGTATCGCGTCCGGATCTATGTCCCATATGGCAGGTTCTGGTATCCGTACTTCATGCGGCGGCTCGCTGAACGTCCGGCCAATCTCTGGTTCGTGCTCAGTAATCTGTTGCGACGGTAGGAATACCGCTGTCACCTCTAACAGACTCTTCATCATTTCTCGAGAAGGGCCACGACCTCTTCCGGCCGCCATTCATTGCCGCGGAAGATCCTGACGATCTTTCCCTCTGGAGAGATGACGGCCGTCCGGAGGCCGTGGATGATCTGGTTATTCTCCTGCCAGTAATCGAGACCGAAGTAGCCGGCGACTTTGCGAATCTCGTCATCCGAGCCTGTCGCATAGCTCCACTGCCTGAAGCTGCCGCCGGCTGGCAGGTAGCGTTTGCCATAATCCTTGAGCACCGGTGGCGTATCGTAAGCCGGATCGATGGTGATGCTGAGAAGCCGGGCTTTGCTGCCCTTTGCCGAGCTCTGCCTGAGCATAGACTGGCCGATCTCGCCGAAATTCCTTGTCATGAGCGGGCAGTAGTCAGGGAGTGGGCAGCGGGTATAGATGAAGGTCAGGACGAGCGAGGTGCCACGGTACTGGCTGAGGCGGATCTTCTCACCATCCTGATTGACGAGGGTGAAGTCTGGTAGTTCGGCGCCGGGTTCGGGTTCCGAGACCTCGCTGCCCGGCTGCGCCAGTTTTGGATCGGCGAGGCTGGTGATGGTTGGTGATTCGATCCACGACTTGCCGCCATCGACGACAAGCGTGGCCTGAATCGAGGCGCCCGGTGCAAGGACGTCGAAGATCCACTCCTCGCGGAGGGTGAAGGGCATTGTCATCGATTCCATATAGCCCGGTATTGTCTCGTGTGCGATCGTCACCTCCTGCCGCGCCTTGTCGAAGGAGATGATCTTGCCGCGCAGGTCGTAGCGTTGTGCCGCCGAAGATGCCTCGGGTGGCGGCTGTTTGCGACAGCCACCGGCAATTAGTCCGATCAGCAGCAGCAGAGGCAAAAGGTACTTGTGACGCTGGTTATTCATATCATCCTCGTTCGTCGAAATGGGGTGCCATTGCCATTCAGACGGCGGCAATGACATCCATCTCAATCTGAAATCCATAGTGGAGCTGATTGACCGGAACGACGGTCCGGGCGGGGCGGTTATCGCCCATCAATTGTGAATATACCTGGTTGACGCGGCCCCAGAGTTCGATATCTGAGATGTAGACGGTGACGCGGAGAATTTTTGACAGGTCGCTGCCGGCCGCACTGAGTACGGCCTCAATGTTGCGGATGACCTGTGCCGTCTGCTCCTCGATCGTTCCGACCTCTTTGCGCCCGGTGAGTGGGTCGATTGGCAATTGTCCGGCGACGTAGGCGACACCCTGCCAGACTTTTGCCTGTGAGTAGTGGCCGGCCGGAAGCGGCGCCGCCTCGGTCTTTATTGTCTGGATCTCCATCGCTGATAATCCCCCTTCGAAAGGATATTTAATGGTTTATGACCGGATCGAAGAGAATCTGCCTGCAAGCGGTGACCCGCGCTGAGCGCTGCCCGATCCCTTCAATTCCCGGTTGAGATTACCATCCCAGTTGCAGGGTGAACTTGAAGGTTCGCCCGTCGTTGAGGGTGTTGGTGATCGCGCCAAAGTTCGGGTTGGCCAGTTCGGCCCCGGGTTCCGCGAATTGTGGCGTGTTGAAGAAGTTGATCGATTCGGCGCGAAAGGTGAGCCGCATTTCGGTGAAGATGGTCCAGTTTCGGGCGAGCGCGGCGTTGACATTGCGGATTGCGCCCTTGCGGAAGACATTGCGTCCGAGTGAACCGGCGAGTTCTGTCGGATTGATGAAGCCGAAGGCTGAACGTGGCAGAAGCTGTTTCGAGGTGTCCGGATTGCCGATCGTTCGTCCGAGTATTGATGGATCGATGATGTTGGGTCGGTCCCCGCCATTGCCGTCGACGTTGCCATAGCCCGGGCCATCTGAGCCTGACTGGATGTTGAACGGCGTTCCACTCTTCAGCAGGACGATTCCCGAGAGTGTCCAGCCGTCGATCGCCGTCTCGACGGCGCGCGCTGCGACATTGACACGGTTGCGCAGGAATGATGGTGCGCCAAAACGGTAGCTTGTGCGGAGGAGGAACGCGTGTTTCTGATCGAAGTAGCTGAGTCCGCGCTGCTCTTTCTGCACATTGAAGGCCGACTGGCTGCGCGAGAGCCGGGCGTCGAGTTCGTTGGCAGTATTGGTGTAGGCACTGCCAAGATCGATCGCCTTGCTGAACCAGTATGAGGCATCGATTGTCAGTCCTCGCCACGGGGGCAGGATCACGGAGACGCGTGCTGCGTCATAGAATCCACGCGAGCCATTAAGGACAAGCCGGTAATCGGCGACAGTCTTGTCTGGTCGACGCTGGTTGATCGTCGCGGTGATCTGTGGGATGCCGGCGACGGGCTCGGCGCGATTGAGATACCACATCGAGAAGAGCTTGTGGGAGCGGCTGCCGGCATAGCCGAATTGCAGGCGCACAGGCAGGTTCCATTCCGGCTCCCAGCTCAGGTTGTACTGGTGTGAATATGGAGTTGCGAGCTCGCGATCCAGGTCATAGATTGTTGGCAGCGGCTTCGGCTTCGAGCCATCCGGGAATGGCGTGTTGAGTGGATCGAGCAGATTTGGGGCAAGTACGATGATCTTGTTGTTGAGTGGCGGACTGAAGCGAATCTGCTGGTACGTGACGTAGAAGATCTCGCCGAAGTGCGTGCCATAGGCGCCGCGCCAGACGCCAAGTTTTCGCGGCATGCGCCAGGCGAACCCGACAGTTGGGGCGAGGTTATTCCAGTCGCTGTCAAAATTGAAGCGGTTGAGATTATTGACCTCGGTTGGCCTGGTCGATGGTTGCCAGCGCAGTCCGTATTGAAGCGTCAGGGCACGATTGAGCTGAAGTTTGTCGCCAGCGTAGAGATTGAGCTCCCAGAGACGAAAACCGCGGTGGATGTTGCCGACAGAGACGATTGCCTGCGAGGGCCTGCCGAGCCGCAGATTGGTCATGGCATCGGTGCCAAAGTCGTTCGAGAAGGAGAAGAATCCGCGGTGGACATCGGTCTCTGTGCCATTGACCTGGCGGCGGATAAGGGTTGCTCCGGCTGACCAGTTGTGCTTGCCGGTCGAGCCGATGAACTGGGCGGCGGTGCGGATCGTGTTCTGAGCGCGATCAATCGGAATCGCGCCATCCGGCCCAAGGCTGGTCAGTCCGGCAATCGTCAGAAATGGCCCGACGGCATTCTCCTCCGGCCGGAGCAGCGAGGTCAGCCGGTCGTAGCTGACCGAGAAGTTGGAGAGGATCTTCGCGCTCAGCGGGTGTGTCCAGACCATCCGCGCGAGGTGCGATTTTGTGTTGGTGTCCGGATTCTGTCCGGCGACGAGCTGGAAGGCGTCGACAGACTGCGCCGTATACTGGTACTGAAGGCCGAGCCGATCCGATTTGTTGAAGGAGTGGTCGAGCCGCATCCCGCCCTGATTATTGTCGATCCGCTGTGGTGCGTTGGTATTGAGGGCGCGGGCGTTGATGTCTGTCCGGTTCGGAAGCTGTTTCGGATAGGCGGCCAGAAAGCGATTGACGACGGCGGCGATCGCCGGATCGTTCGTCAACGGTGTTCGCTCGTCCGGGCGCGGCACCAGGACGTTGCCGTTGACGATGCCGCGGAGCTTCTGCTGACTCCCTTCGAGGTAGAAGCCGGTTCGCTTGCCGAGCCGGAATCCGACGTTGAGGCCATAATCATTTTCGCGCGCCGGCTGGACTTCGCCGACCTGGAAGAAGGAGCGCGCGCTGAAGACACTGTTCTGGTGTGTCTCGGAGAGCTGGCCGTGAAAGTCGTTTCGCAACGGGCCCGGCACGGTGATCGAATTGCGTGGGGCATTTCCGAACTCGGCGGCAAAGTAGTTGCTTGCAGGTGAAAATTCGCGGACGAGTGTCGCCGTCGTGCCGAGCCGGATGCTCAGTTCCTTGAGCGCATTGTTGTCGACGAGATTGAACTGGACGTTCTCGTTGCGCCGGCTCTCGCCGGAAGAGGTATCGGTCTTGCCGAGCATGTTGAGCTCGACCCGCCGGCTCGACTCCTGAAGGCTCTTCTCATCGGTTACCGGTTTCTCCTGTCCTGCTGGAGCCTGGGTTGGGGATGTCTGGGCCGGGGGCGTCTGCTTTGGCTGCCCGGCGGGTTTCGAATTCTGCGCGAAGATCGTGCCGGTAAGTATCGTCAGGCAGATAATAAACGCGTTGCCAATGATGGTTGAAATTGGAGTGCTGGTCTGTCGTTTCATTTATTGGGTATCAGGGTAGTCTGGTCATTGATCAGAGTTATTATTGTTGTATAAGTCGGGGCGATGATCAGAACAGATCTTTCACCGCCCTAATTTATTAAGTTATTAAGTGGCCGTTACACGCTCGATCGTTTCGCGGAGCACGTCGGCAAAGGCGGCGCTGAAGTCCGGGTGGCCGCCGCGTGAAAGCGCCAGCCACGGCATCATTACCGTACAGCGAAGTATTCGAACTGTTCCGACACGCTCAAATTCACCTGTATCGATGCCGAGTGCCGTCAGGTGCTCGTCGAGGCTGCACTTGCCATTTGCCGCGCGCAACCCATACTGATCGTAATTGAATGTAGTTCCGGAGATGATAAAGTTGTGGCGCTGGATCACACTTTGCGGCTGAAACTTGAGTTCATCGTAGATTGCCTGATTGATCCGGTTCATCTCGGACAAACTGTTGTTTCCGATCCGGTTGACGACAAAGCAGAGGACGTTGCCATCCGGTGGGCTGGTCAGCATGCGCAGGGTAACGCCACTGCTCCGCAGTTCGGGGGCGAGGTCGCGGCCGAGGCGATATGCCAGCTCCTGCGCGCTCTGAATGCTCTTGCCGATCAGCAGTCCGTAACCGCTCTGGTTGAGCGGGACGATCCGATGCGCGAACCAGACCGCGGCGGCGGCGGCTCCCGGCTTTGAGCCCTCAAGGATGTAGCGTCCGATGAATGGCCGGTCGTGCTGCTCTTCGCCGGAGAAGATGTAGGGGGCATCGATCGCGAGCAGCTCGCGAACGCGGGCATTGCGGAAGATGATCGTTCCGCTCGGATAGGGGATGAACCCGAGTTTGTGCGGATCGATCGTCACGGAGTCGGTGCGTGACACAGCCTTGTATGCTTCATAAGTGTCATCGTCCGGCCAGCTCTGCGTCAGTTCGCGGATGGCCGACGGGGTCTCGACTTCATTGCCGTCCTGATCGATCAGCAGCGCACGGATGTAGCCGCCCCACGCGCCATCGGCGTGAAGGTGAAAGGTGAGGCCGGCCGTCCGAAACTCTTCGCGCAGTTCGACGATCCGGTGCAGATGGTCGACCGCTCCCTCCTCCGTCGTGCCGATGACGGCGACGACCGCGTAGACAGGCATTCGCGCGGAGAGGCACCGATTGAGTCGCTCGCGCAGCGAGTCGATGTCCATGCGAAAATGGCTGTCAACCGGGATCGTCTCGATCTGGTTTTTTCCAATTCCGAGCGCCTCGACCACCTTTGGCAGGGAGTAGTGGGCCGAGGCCGGAATGAAGACGACGCCGGGTCCGACGCGCTCTCCCGGGAGTTCGTTGAGGAAGCGGTAGAGCCCCTTGCCGGATACGCTGCACTCCGTCAGATGGCGGCTCAGCTCGCGCTCGGTCTCGCTCATCGGTAGTTCCGGGGCGAGCCGCCCCGCCGCTTCGCTCAGCCGTGAGCGCAGTTCGAGGCACTCATCCGGGTCGAGATTGAGCAGTATCCACGGATCGTCGATCCCGATCAGATTGACGCGCGCGCCGTTTGGCAGGAGTGTTTCCAGATTCTCGATGCCCAGTCTGATCGCGGCGTCCCTGACCGCGACCGGAAACAGCTTCTGGTTTCGGGCTACCCAGAGCGCTTCGAAATTGGCAATCGTTCCGCCGGAGGTCAGATGGCCCCACGTTCGACCCGTGTAGCCGCAGAGCCGCGCGAGCTGACTGGCGACTTCGATCTCATAACGCGAGGTGATCGGCGAGCCTTCCTGGCTGACATTGTTTGGGTTGTGAAGCATTGCCGCAAAGTAGGCGACAATCGCCGGAAGAAGCTGGTCGGCCAGCATATGGCCGATGTACCGTGGGCTGTAGAATGGGATATCACCCTTCAGGTTCGCGAGCAGACTCTGGAACTCCTGCTGGATCAGGGCATGCGAATCCTGAAATGACTCCTCGCGCTTTATCTTCTCTGTGATCAGAATGTCATCTTCCGGATGAAAATTGCGCCGCCAGAAGACGCAATCATGCAGCGCCTCGAGAATAAGACGTTCGAGGAGATCTGCATTCTCGGCCTTTGGACCAAGAAACCAGGAGTAGAGTTTTGTATCGCTCATAATTATCCGCCTGACCGGCTTATCGTCACAGAATATTACAGTTGTGTCAATTTGATTTACGACGGCCGAAGAGTCGCGACGATCAGCCGGATGGTCCTCTCGCCTGCCGGCATGAATATTGCGAAAAAGGGCGATCTGTGACGTAATGTAACTTCCGGAATCGGAACCGGATTGAGGCCATTTCCGGAGGTGGCGGTGGGGGTAGCAGATGGTTGGTGTACGACAGCGATATCTGATCTACGATGGGGATTGCGGGCTCTGCGAGGCCTGTATTGGTTATGCTGCCCGCTATGCCCGCTATAATTGCTCCCACAGGGCCCACAGGACAGGCAGCCGGGATGATCCGAAAGGACGCTTCAGCCTGCGTCCATACCAGTCTTTTTCAGTGGAAGGTCTCGCCGCCCTCGGGCTGACCGCTGCCGATTGCTCGCGTGCCGTCCAGGTGGTGACGGCG
>JBEIMN010000112.1:0-7913 GCA_040378705.1 Acidobacteriota bacterium | reverse complement strand
GCTTTCTTACCAGGTAACCAAACACTATTCATTTCTGAGGATGCCGAGGGGCTTTCTGACCAGCACGTCCCAGCTCGAGACGACGCCGACCACTGTCACCAGCAGGAAGGCGATTGCGATGCCGAGCAGGTTGACCGACGGGCTGAAACGCCAGGTGATCCGGAGCGCCTTCTCGCTGATCGCCCAGGTGAGGGCGATTGCCGCCGCCGATCCGAGCATTCCGGCCAGCAGACCGAGCGCTCCATACTCGATCAGGGTAACAAGGATGATCAGCCTCCGCTTGGCGCCAAGCGTCTTGAGAATCGCCGCCTCGTAGAGCCGGTGGAACTTGGTCATGGCGATCGAGCCGATCAGGATCAGCAGCCCGCTCAGGAAGACGAAGCCGCCGACGAAGGAGATGGCGAGCGAGACATTGGCGATGATCCCCCGTGCAATCTCGATGATATCGCGGACATCGATCATCGAGACGTTCGGGAACCGGTCGACCAGTTCGCGCTGAAGCCGTGCCCGTTCAAACGGCGTCGCCGGGCCGCGAATGGCGCCAATGTACATTGTCGGCGCGTCATCGAGCGGTCCGGGGCGGAAGACGACCAGAAAGCCTGTGCGCGCGTTGCGCCATTCCACCTTCCGGATGCTGGTGACGCGGGCGGTGATCTTTCGTCCGAGCACGTCGAAGCTGACGCGGTCACCGATATTCAGCCCAAGCTCGCGATGGAGCACCTCCTCGATCGAGATCTCCGGGTCGCTGGACGGACTCTGATCCCAGAAGCGGCCAGCGGTGATCTGCTCATTGCTTTCGAGATTGGCGCGTGCGGTCGAGACATACTCGCGACCGAGCAGCCCGCGATTCTCGTCCGGCCGCAACTGCTCAACGTCTATTTCACGATCGTTGATCGCCGCGATCCGCATTCTGATCGTCGGAATAAGCACTGGCTTCTCGCCGGTCTGTCGCGCGACGATCTCCCCGACTCCGGCAAGCTGGTCGCGCTGGATGTCGATCATATAGAGATCGGCCTGAAGATTGTTGAGATCGACCGCGAACTCTTCGCGCAGGTTGAGCTGGAGGCTTCGAACCGCGACGCCAAGGAAGACCCCGAGCCCAACCGCCATGATGATGACCCGTGTCTGATTGCCGGGGCGATAGAGGCTGTTGATCCCCTGGCGGAGCGTAAAGGACGGAATTGCGCGCAGTCCGCGCAGGAACTTCATCAGCGCCGTCGCGGCAAGGCTGAGGATGATCGTCGTCGCTCCCATTCCGATCAGGAAGATACCGCCTACCTTGAGCGATCCGGCCTGCCAGCTGGCAAGGCCGAGCAGTCCGGCGAGGACGATCAGGCCGACCCCGATCTGGCTCCAGTCGATTTGGCCCCGGCGCCACGGTCTGCGGTCAGCGGTCTGGATGCTGCGGAGGACGAGGATCGGCTTGATCTGCCTGATCCCGAGCAGTGGGAGGAGCGAGAAGAGGAGTGCAATCATCATCCCGATCCCCATCCCCTGGAGGGTCGCCTGCCAGGTCAGCCCGAAGCTCAAATTGAAGGGGAGTTGATCACCAAGATAGAGTGGCAGCGTCCAGCTCACCAGTTGGGCAAGGAGAAGGCCGAAGAGGCTGCCGATCGCGCCGAGCGCCAGTACCTGAACGAGATAGGCGCCGAGCACCTGGCGGTTGGTTCCGCCCAGACACTTCAGAATGGCGATCGTCTTCATCTTCTGCTGTATGAAGAGGCGTGTCACGCTTGAGATGCCGATTCCGCCAAGGACGAGGATCACCAGTCCGATCAGGCTCAGGTAGTCCTCGACCTGGGTCAGCGATTCGCTGAGTCGATCCTGCGAATAACGAAAGGATCGGACATTGATGTTCGGCTGTGGCTTGAACTGCTCGCGGAGCCGGTTGACGAGAGGCTCCATGCCGTTGGGGCGTATCTTGAAGAGGGTTCGGAAGCGGGCGCGGCTGCCAAAGGTGACGAGGCCGGCTGCCGCTGCGTCGTGGTAGTCGATGATGACGCGTGGCCCAAGGCTGAAGGCGTTCATCGTATTACCGGGTTCCTTGACGATCAGGCCGCGGATGGTGAAGTCGAGGGTGCCGACACGGACACGGTCACCCACCTTCAGGTTGAGCGAGGCGAGCGAGCCCTGCCTGATCAGGAGTCCACGATCACGAAGCAGGTCGTGGGAGTATCTCAGGCCGTCGGCCAGCTCCATCTCACCATAGAATGGGAATCGCGGCTCGACCCCTTTCAGTTCGACCATCCGTGGCTGTGCGTCCGGCTGATCGGCAGCGCGGAGCATGGTCGCCGTCTCGATCACCTCCGTCCGTGCCTCGACCTCGGATGAACGCTCCGCTGCGGCGAGGATCGACTTTGCCGCCTCGTTCCACGGTGCGCTGGCAGTGACCTGGACATCGGCGGTCAGCAGGGCGCGCGCCTCGCCGTTGACAGAGGACTTGAGGTTCTGAACCAGCGAGCGGAGGCTGACGATCGCCCCGACCCCGATCGCGATGCAGATGAAAAAGAAGATCAGCCGGTGCCAGGATGAACGAATCTCGCGCCAGGCGAGCTTGAGAGAGAACTTCATGCGCCCACCACCGGTTCTGGCACAGGTTCTGGCACAGGTTCTGGCACCGGTTCTGGCACCGCTTCTGGCGCTGGTCGGTCTTTGCGGAGATCCTCGACGATTCTGCCATCACGGAAACTGATCCGGCGATCGGCCAGATCGGCCAGCTCGAGATCGTGTGTTACCAGGACGAGCGTTGTTCCGCGTTCACGATTGATCTTCATCAGCAGTTCGATGACGTGCGCGCCGTTTCTGGAATCGAGATTGCCGGTCGGCTCGTCGGCGAGCAGGATTCGCGGGCGGTTGGCGATGGCGCGCGCGATCGCGACCCGCTGCTGCTCGCCCCCAGAAAGCTGCGAGGGATAGTGGTGGCCGCGTTCCTGGAGCCCGACCTCGTCGAGCAGCGACCTGGTCTGCTCCGCAGGCCGCGCAGCGCCGGCGATCTCGAGCGGAATCATGATGTTTTCAAAGGCGGTCAGCGAGGGGATGAGGTGGAAGGACTGAAAGATGAACCCGATCAATCCGCCGCGCAACTCGGCCAGCCGATCCTCATTCATCCGCGTGATATCCTGACCTTCGAGCCGGATGCTCCCATCCGTCGGGGAGTCGAGGCCGGCGATCAGGCCGAGCAGGGTCGACTTGCCACTGCCCGAGGGGCCGACGATCGAAATAAACTGACCCGATGGGATTTCGAGGTCGAGCGGGTGGAGGATGGTAAGCCGGTCATCACCGCTGGTGACCACTTTGGAGACATTGCTTAATTGAATCATGCTGTTGAACCGGTTCCTGATCTGCCCATCTGAATCTGTCTAAATCTATCTAAATCAATGCGAAAATTTCCGGATATGTCAGGGAGTCGTCTGCGAGGCTGACGCCTGCTATAATCCGGTTTGCTGATCGACAATCCCGGCGTGCTCCCGCGACGGATGCGGTAGTTACCGGTAACTGAGTTGCCAAAAAACTGGTCAAAGAACAAATATGCCTTTTTACCGGAATAAATTCAAATCGACATTTCTAATCGGCCTGTTGGCTTTGCTTGTCTTGCTCACCACCCAGGCGTGCCGACAGGCGGAGAGGGCCGCGCCCGACGGCGGCAGTCGGGCGGCGGGCCTGCCGGGTACGGTTCAGCCGGAGAAGGCTGTGCCGGAGAGCACTGTCGCCCCGGAGAGCGCACCAGCCAATGATTCACGGCCGGTGCTCCTCGCCTTTGGCGACAGTCTGACGGCCGGTTACGGGCTTGCTCCGGGTGACTCGTACCCGGTTCTGTTGCAGCAGCGGCTCGACGCGGCGGGCTATCAGTTTCGAGTCGTCAACGCCGGAGTCTCCGGCGATACCACGGCTGGCGGGCGGCGGCGGGTTGAATGGTCGCTCGACGGCGACGTCAAATTGGCGATCCTCGCCCTTGGCGGCAACGACGGACTCCGTGGGCAGCCGGTGGCGGATATGAAGGATAACCTTGCAGACCTGATCAGGCAGTTCCAGTCACGTGGCATACGGGTCATACTTGCCGGAATGGAAGCGCCACCGAATCTCGGCCCCGACTATACTCGTCAATTCCGGCAGTCGTATCGCGATCTCGCCCGGCAGTACAAAATAGCGCTGATTCCATTTCTGCTCGAAGGGATCGGTGGCCGGCCGGAACTGAACCAGGCCGACGGAATCCACCCAAATGTCGAGGGGGAGAAGCTGCTGGTCGAGAATGTCTGGCGAGTTCTCGAACCCGAGTTGAAACTCGAATTAAAATCCAGATAGATAATCAGACAGGCCAGACAGGCCAGATAGCAAAGACGCGAGTGATCGCGGGCAATTTCCGCGCTTCTCAACTTTTCCGAGAGGTGGCCTTGTCGAGGTCAGTCCGATTTTTTACTTTATGGGGCTCTCTGGACTAGAATCGGGAGTTGTTGTTTATGGTTGGTGAGGCCAGCCTGGTGCATTTACCGTTGACGGTGAATGCTGACTGAATGCGATGGGGTTTTGACGATCGATGACGGCAAGATCAATTGGAAACTACCAGATAACGGCAGAGCTGCCTCGCGGCAGCCTTGGCCCGGTCTACCTTGGGCGACATCGGGTCGAGGCGATGGAGGTTATCCTCCGCAAGGTTGACCTCGAAGGCTGTTCAGCGGCGGCGCGTGTTCAGGTCCGGTCGCGGATCAGGCGTGCATCCTACGTTCAGTCGCAGCTGAAGCATCCGGGTCTCGCCCGATTCGTCGAGACTTTTACGCTCTATGGGGCGACCTATCTGGTGACGGAGCACGTTCCGGGGACCACGCTTGAAGAGCTGCTCTACCGCCAGGGACCACCTGCGGCGGCGCAGGCGGTCAGTCTCTGCCGGCAGGCACTGGTGACGCTCGATTACCTGCACAATTTTCAACACCTTGACGAGGGGGATATTCAGCATTTCGGGGTGCTCCATCGGGATTTGAAGCCATCGAGTCTCGTTCTCGACGCTTCGGGGCGGCTGCGGCTGACAGATTTGGGAGTGGCGAGCCTTCCGGATAGTCCGACGAGCCTTTACACGGGGCTTCAGCCGGGAACGCTCGAGTATCTTGCTCCGGAGTTGCTGCGTGGTGGGGATCCGGATGTTCGGACGGACATCTACAGTCTGGGCGTGGCAATGTACGAGCTGCTGGCCGGGACTCATCCCTACATCAGGCATGGGGTCAGCAACAGGCAGGATGGGGGCAGTGGGGCGGCGATGGGGGCACGGATCTCTTTCGACTCGCCGGCGACACCGCTTTCGGATGTGCGTTCAGACATCGATCCGGCGCTTTCGCACGTCCTGCTGCGCGCGCTCGAGCGGCGAGCGGCGGCGAGGTACTCCTCTGCGGCCGCGTTTTTGCAGGTGCTTGGCGATTATGAGAAGCAGAAAGTGCTGAATGATTCGGCCTTGCGTTCGGATACACTGCTGGCTGATCGGGCCGAAGCGAAACCGACCGGATGGGAGCAGGGGGGGCGTCCGGTCCGGGAGCCGATGCTGTCAGTTGCGGCGAGCCGTGGGGAAGGTAGCCCGGGAAGTCTCGACGAGGTTCTGGCGGAGAAGAGCGGATCGCGTGGGGGTTATTGGATTGGTGCGATAATGTTGTTGCTGATGGGGCTCATGGTCCTGGTCTGGGCCCGGCATGGTCTTCCATCGTTGCCCGGTGATTCGGGGCTCAGACTGGAAGCGGGGCCGGTTCCGGCTGGTTCGCCGGCGACCAATAGACCCAATGAACCCAATCAAATTAAAACGGGAAGTGGCGAATCGGGTGGAGTGCGAGGTGAAGTCGACCCAGCCCAGCCACAGCCATCGGGCATCCCACTCAACTTGGCGAAATTGGCCAATTCTGGCAGCTCTGGCAATCAGGTTGGGAGCACGGGTGAGGTGCTGGATGAAGGGCTGAGTCTGCGTATGCAGGCGGCCGGGAAGCTGGCGGCGGCGCGTGAAGCCGATCAGGCGGGCAATTTTGCCGCCGCGCTCACTCTTTATGAGGAGTATCTGGGGATGGGGGTGGCGGCAACAGCGGCCCGTGATGTCGCAATATACTATGAGAAACTGAAGAGTTTCACCGAGCATCTGAGACGGGCGAAGACGGCCACAGAGCAGCGGGATTACCGCGAGGCCCGACAGCGATATATCGAAGCGCTCAAGCTTCGTCCATATTCAGGATTTGCGCGAAATGGTCTGGCGGAAGCGGAATCGATGCTTCGTCGACTAGCTCCGCCGGCGGCGACAGCGCCTGCCAGGCCAGCCGGTGAAGCACGTCCGCCGGGAGCCGGCGAACTTTCACAAGCACTATTACCAACTTTGCCAAAATTACCAATACTTACTGAACCACTACCGGGTCACAGGCCCGACCCGCCCAAATTGATCCAACTTACATCCCGATTCAGCATATGAAATGGTCACGCGATGAGATCATCGCCCTGGCGTCGGACGAGGCCTCTTTCCGCGCGGGGGAGCAGCTTGCGCACGGTCAGCGGTGGCTCCTGACGGGGCATGACAGCAGTCACGTTTGGGGGGAGTACCCCGGGAGCAGGAGTCTGCACTATCGGGTACTGATCCGGATCGAGCCATTTCGGTCGGAGTGTGATTGTCCGAGTCGCAAACGACCCTGCAAGCACGTGCTTGGGCTGATGCTGTTGTCCGGGAGTGAGCTGGAGTGGGGCGAGGCTGGGGTGTCAGACTGGCCGGAGTGGGTCAGCGAGCGGGTGGCGGTTGATTTGGATCGCGTGGGGCGAAGCCAAAAATCGGGTGGCAATGCTGAGAGAGGTATTGGGCCTGACGGTGGTACTGGATTGGAGTTGAAAGAGCGGCAGCGAGCGAAACGGATCGCGGCGCGGGAGGAGCGTGTCGAGGCGGGGCGGCGGGATCTGGAGCGCTGGCTGATCGAGGTGGTCGAAATGGGCCTCGCGGGGGCGGTCGAGTCGCGACCTGCGGCCCGGCTCGAATGGGAGAAGATGGCGGCGCGAATGGTCGACGCGCAGGCACCCGGGCTGGCGCGCCGACTGCGGAGGGCGATCGACCATTTTCCACTGATCGCGCGAAACGGTGGTGGGCAAAATTCTGACCAGCAAAGTTTTGAATTAAAAGGGCGTCCAAATGGTTCGTTGGCGGGGGCGGTTGGTGATTGGCAGGGGCGATTGCTCTGGGAGATGGCGATGCTCTTTCTGGCGCTCGAAGCCTACCGGCGACAGGATCATCTGACGGCCGATGAGCAGTCAGATCTGCGAAACTGTATTGGCTGGGTGCAGCAGCGCCGGGTCGCGCTCGGGTCGCCGGCGGTTGCTGACGAATGGCAGGTGCAGGGGCAGTCGCGGGAGGTTGAAGACCGGCTGGTGACGCGCCGGACGTGGTTAGCGGGACGGAAGAGTGGCCGGATCGGGCTGCTCATCGACTATGGTGTCGAGCCGGTGACGTCCGGATCCCCCAGGGAGTTGACGGCGTTGACGGAGTTGATGGCGTTGATGCCGCCCGGATTCGTGGTGGGTGGTGATCTCCATTATTTCCCGGGGGCGGCGCCATTGCGTGGAGTGCTGGAGAGGCGTGGCGAGCCGGTGGCCGCGCGGCGCGGGTTGGCCGGGGCCGGTTCGATCGCCGTCGGATTGAACCAGTTTGCGCGCGCGCTGGCGGCCAATCCGTGGATTGAAATATTTCCGATGGCACTGTCACAGGTTGTGCCGGCGCGGGATGGAGATGATTGGCTGATAGTTGATGGTTCGCGAATGGCGATCCCACTGCGTGCCGATGGCGAGGTCGAATGGCGGATTGCGGCGTTGAGTGGCGGAGAACCGGTCGATCTCTTTGGCGAGTGGGATGGCCGACTGCACCCTGGTTCTCGGATGGGAACGGATGGATGAGGTCAAGACGTGGACCGGGAACT
>JBEIMN010000111.1:0-7936 GCA_040378705.1 Acidobacteriota bacterium | reverse complement strand
CCGCGCATTCTTCCAGTCACGGAGTCCGACATAGCTTTCGCCAAGTCCGGCCAGCAGACCTGCCAGTCGATTACTATCCTTACCATCATTGCCATTTGAGCTTCGACGGACGATGCTCAGTGCTTCATTGTAGGTGTCGCGTGCCGCTTCGAAATTTCCACGAACCTGATAAAGAAAGCCAAGATGGCCGAGACTGAGCGACAATCCGCGCTCCTCTCCGACTTCACGGCGCAGGCGTGCCGCCTCGCGAATCGACTCGATTGCCACGTCCGTATTACCAAGAAGCGTTTCGAGCCGCCCGAGATCGTGGAGCGAATTTGCCTCGCCCCGCCTGTCCTCCACCTTTTGCCAGCAGGGGATCGATGACTGGTAGGCGGTGATTGCCGCCTGAATCGCTCCGCCGGCCTCGAGCACATAACCAAGATTGCTCCAGGTTATCGCCAGCCCACGCTGATCGCCAGACTCTTTCCACAACGGGAGGGCCTGCTCGAAGTGCTCCTTCGCCCGCAGGATCTGTCGGTTTCGCACCGCGAGGCTCCCGAGCGCGTTGTGCGCCGTCGCCTGCCCGCTCTTGTCATCCGCCTCCCGCCATCGTTCGAGCGACTGCTGATAGAATCGGAGCGCCTCCGGCGGCTGCCCGAGCTCCTCTGACAATTTGCCAAGATTGAAGAGCGTTGCCGCCTGACTCGACAGCCTGTCGAGCCGTGTGTCGGAGAACTTCGTCATCCCACTCAACTGCAGAATCAGCCTGGCCTGGTCGAACGAGCGGCGCGCCTGCGCCGTTTGCCCCAGAGATTGCTGCAAACGACCGATCTGTGCAAGTGTCGTCGCCTCACGCTGCCGGTCACCCGCCGCCCGCCACAGCAGCCTTGATTGCTCGAAGCTCTCGATCGCCTCCACCCGGTTGCCCAGATCACTCAGCGTCGCCGCAAGCTGGTAATATGATTGCGCCTGCTCCCGGTCGTATAACCCGCTTTTCACTCCGCGCCAGCCGGCGATCGATTGCTGATAGAGATCGATCGAGCCGCGCAGATCCCGAACCGTCCCGATATTCCGGCGGCTCTCCGCCTCAGCAAAGTAACGACGCGACTGATCTATCAGCTCGATCTGCATCGCCGACGCGCCGTCTCCTGCCACCTCTGCCCGGCCGATTCTGATAAACGATGTTTCGATACGCCGTTCTGCTTCAATGTAGATGCGCTCACCGCCGCTTCCACGCTCCTCGAGCCACGCCGGCAGTATTATTCGAAACGCGTCCGGCCTGATCGTCGCCTCGCGCCGCGGACGCCCCTGGCCCGCGCCCTGGCCCAGAGTCGACGACCAGGCGGCGAGCGACATCAGCAGTAGTGGGACGATCATTCGCGATCCGGAAGCTATTTTCATCCTGTTTGATTCAGCTTTTTCTCTTACCGATTCTGCTTATTTATTCTGCTTATTTATTCTTTCCGGCACGCATCACAAAACCTGTCGAAACCCGCAGGTGATGCTCCAATCGTCCGCCGAAACGCGTCAATACATAGTCGCCCTGGAAGAGCCTGTAGGCCAGACCATCGCTCAATTTAATATCAAGGCCACCTCCCGCGACCATCGCGTAAGAGTAGTGGACTCCGCTGAAATAGCCTGAGGGAGTGCTGCTCCGGTAACCTGATCGCCCCACCCCGGCGAGGATATGGACAAACGGCGTCAGGCTTTCGCTCCGCCGAAACGCCAGTTGCGGACCAACTGTCATCAGATGCGTGTTGACACGTGCGGTCGTCGCCGGGCGATCTTCAATCCCACGGTAATTTCCACTAAAATCGAGCGTCACTCCAAACCAGTTATTCGTATTCGCGGTGACCGAACTGTTCCAGCCGTGCATATTGCTTCCGGATGATACGTCGTCGACTCGCAGGTACGAATAGCCGCCGAAGATCTCCAATTTGGGTGAAGACTCCGATTTCGCCGGTCGGCTGGTCGCAGTTCTGTCCCGCGGTATCGACTCGGTTCGGGTCTGGATTCTGGGCTGCGCCTGGCACATCGCCGGCAATGTGATGACGAGCACGGCGAGCAGAACAAATTTCCTCATGATTTTTCCCTTCTGGCTGTGGAAGAAACGACGGGGATTGGTTCTTGATCCGGACAGCCCTGGCACCACCGGATATTACCGGGATGCCAGCAAGATAAGAGTTGACTGGGGGGGCACTGGCGATGCTGACTAATTCCGCATCGAAGAATGATTCAACCCTGACAAGCAGAGCAACCCTGACAAGCAGAGCGAATTCATTGTAGTAAGTTTTAATTAGAAATTGCAAACAAAAAATCGAGTCGGTATCACGACCGACGGGTGAAGGGCCTGGTCAGACCCTCCACCCGTGGTTTTTAAGTGTCACAAAGGCGCCGGTCAGAGTCGCTACTCGGCGCGACCATAGAGGATTCCGTTGAAAAGCAGCTTGAACGATCCGTGTGGCTGGGCGCGAAAGGCGATCTCCGGACCGTACATCAGAAGCCGACCGCGACCAACTGCGGCCTCGGCCACCACTGTGCCATCCTGCAGGTAGTGCTCTCCCCACGCCCACCCGCTGCGCAGCGGTCGGGCGCTCCCGAACCAGGCGACAGGCGTGATCGGGCTCACCCCTGGCTTGAGCCGGAAGACCGGACTGTTATCAAACATGACATCGACCTTCTCCGCCAGCCCGTAGGCGAGCGGGTGGCGGTTGTTGACCGCCACCTCGAGGATCGAACCTGGAATGTAGTACTTGTCACGCGGCAGCGGCCGCTCCGTGCCATTCGCCAGCTTTTCGACCAGCGCGCTGCCGACGGGCAGACCGAGATGGTAGGCGAGCGCGTTCGAGCTGCCGATCGTCAGTACCGTTCCACCGGCCTCCATAAAAGCCTTCAATCGCGGGACGGTCGTCGCGATCGACAGATTGCCGAGCCGATCCTGAAACTCCGCCGGAATGCCGTCCGTCGAACTCTCGCTCCGTCCATCGCGCGCCGGAATCGCTCCGGTCACGAAGATCAGCACGTCGAACTGCGCGTTCAAATCGGCTTCATCGAGCGTCTTGGGATAGACGACCGTGAAGGGAAATTCGAACTGCTCGAGCAGCCAGCGTGTCCAGCCGGAGGGCATCGATCCGCCGTAGCGATCCCAGAGTCCGACGCGCACCTTTCGCAGCTTCAGTGATCCGCCAGCCGGTGCGACGCTCACCGGATCGATCCGCAATCCGAGCTCGGCGGCAATCCTTCCCAGCCGCGCCGCCGTCTCCTTCCCGGCGGTGACATAGATTGTTCCGGCCGGATATTTCTGCGCGCCAGTCGCTCCTTCGATCGTTAGCGGCTCCTTCAGCCATCGCACCTCCTCACCATCCCGCAGCAGGCGGTTGGTCGCGATGAATGAGTCGTTCACTTCGTGGCTGATCAGATAGCCAGCGATACTGCCAGTGGTGCCCTTTGTCGCAAGCGTCGGGGCTGCAAGCGTCCGGGGCGCGAGCTTCGCCGGGCCCTCAATCTTCGTGAACGGTCCATCGAAGCCGTCGAGCAGCCGATCGAACTTCACCCCCATCTGGTAGGCGAGGGTCCACCCGGCATTATCATACGGCGGGATTGGCGGGCCACCAGGATACTGAAAGTCGTTCGGGTGATCCTGCGGCTCGAACATGTCAAGAACGTGTGCGCGGAAAGCCTGCGCCGTCCTGATGACATAAGAGCCGGCGGGATAGCTCTTACCGGCGACCGAGAAGTCCGAAGTCGCGCGGTGGACGGTCACCCCGGCCTTGATCAGCGCGTTGACGAACTTCGTCGCCGTCGCGAAGTCCGGCTGATCCGCTGGCAGAATATAGCCGCGTGGATCGCGCCACTCTGGTCGCCGAAGCTGATCGTAATACCGTGGCGCGACGCCACGCGCCATTCCGCCAAGTGACGGCTCCTCGGCATTCTGGGCCGGTGTCGCCGTCGCCCTGCTCTCCTTGTCGATCAGCGACTGCACCTCGGCGAGCCGCCGCGGCGAGGGCGTCCAGTTGTCTCTGCTGCCGCGCTCGATCGCGTTGCGTCCCATCCGGTAGATGTTCATCAGAAAATCCTCCCGGTTCTTTGCGGCGACGTCGAGCACCGCCCGGTTGGCCGTCAGCGAATACTCGATCGACTGACGGAGATGCCATTTCTGCGGCGCGATCGGCGCCGGCAGATTCCCCTGCGGCAGGTAGCGGCTGGTCACGAACGGAATCTCCATCGGCGTCGGATGGCCGATCGTCTCTGTCAGCAACCCGATCATATTGTGAAAATAGACCGTCGTTCGCAGACCTCCGTTCCACCAGGTCGAATAGCCCGCCCCGGTCCGCGTCGTCGCCCCCGGTTTGTTCTCGGCCACAAAACGATGATGGATCGCCGCCCCGACGACATCGAGTCCGGTCACGATCAGCGGATCGTAAAGATAGTTGAAGGGATCACGAAAGGGCGGGGCAAAGAGCACCGTTCCCGATGGCCCCGTCTGATGGTGGTTGTAGACGATCTGCGGAAACCATTCGTGATAGAAGATCCGATTGATCGCCTCCGATTCCGGCTGTGCTGCGAGGTAGAAATCACGATTGTTGTCGTGGCCGATATACTTCTGGTAGAGGCGCGGAATATTCGAATAGGTCCGCTTCGTCACGTCCGGCTCGCGCATGTACCAGTTCGAGACCAGCTCCATCCCATCCGGGTTGACCAGGCAGCCGAGGATCACCACCTGATCGAGGAACCGTAGCGTCTCTTCGTCATTGCGGCTCACCAGTTGCCAGATCGTCTCGATCAGTTGCTGCGCCCCGAGCGTCTCGGTCGCGTGAAGCCCACCGTCGATCCAGACCACGGCCCGTCCCTCACGCGCCAGCGCTCGCGCCTGCTCATCGTCGAGCCCCTCCGCCGTCGCCAGCCGCCGCGAGATCTCCTTGTACCGCCCGAGCCGTTTCTGGTTATCCGGCGAACTGATGATCGCCAGATACATCGGCCGCCCCTCGGCCGAACGTCCCATCTCCACCACCTGCAGCCGATCCGACTGCTGATCCAGCTTCTTCAGATACGCCTCGTACTGCGTATAATTGACCAACTGATAATCATCGCCGATCGCGAATCCGAACTGTTCCTTCGGACTCGTCAGCGTCGATTGCGCCGGAACCGTCGTCAGCCCCGTGACCAGCCAGAAAGTGAGCAGCAGTAACTTGATGAACTTAGCCGTCATACGTCCCCCAGAATCGAAAGTGTGTCAGGAAATAGCGTCGATTTTCGCGTTGAATATATGTTCTTTCACGACCGGGAGCAAATGGATCGGCGGGCAGAGACCCGACACGCCAAAAGTCCCGGCAACCGAATCGTTCGTGACGCGATTCGCTTACCGGGACTTTTTTTATTCGCTGACTGAAAGGTATCAGTTGATCGTGATCGTTACCTGATTGGCGCTCAGAACCTTCCCTTCGCCATCATTGACCTTGATCGTGATCTGGAATGTACCGGTCAGGGTGTCCGGCAGTTCGATGTTGATCTGGTCGAGTCCGGCAAACCCCGGCGCGACGCCGGTGTAGAGCACCTTCATCGGTTTGTCACCGAGCAGCGCTTCGATATGCTCGGCGACGCCGTTCGATGCGTTGCCGTCGCTATCCTCCATCTCACTCAGGCCTGTGCCATAGAAGACGAGGAAGAGCTTGTCGCCGGGATTCCGAACGATCGGGACCGGAACGATCGCGCTCTTTGCCGCATCGTAACGCGCCAGCGGCTCATAGAGAAGCTGGCCGCTCGCCGTGACCCGCAACAACTGTCCCGCCGGCGCTCCAAGCCCGGAGCCGTCTGCAGTGAAGATGCTCGGCGCGGTGGCGTCGAGCGTCAGTGTCCCCTGGGCGACGACCTGCGAATTGCGCAGAACCGTCACCAGCGCCGAGCCGGGCAGCAGTTGATCCGGCGCCTGATAGTTGATCTGCGTTGGTGAGACGTAGAATAGGCCGGCCGGTCGCCCGTCGACCATAACCGAGATCCCGCCCAGTGTCGTCGGAAGCGGCAGGCTGCTCGCGGTTGCGACACCAGTGGCCAGATTCGATCCGAAACCAGCGATGATCGATGAGCCGGAGTTTCCAGCCTGATAGCTTCCCGCATTGACCGATGTGAATGGATTGAAGGCGACAAATGAACTGCCCGTCCGGCTGCTGCTGATCTCGAGATACTTGGCATCGATTTCGCCAGTTGGCAGTTCGGCTCCGGTCACCTCGACGACCGCACCAACCTCGACTCTGCTTCCCTCACGCTTGATCCGTGTCGCCTGACCGACGTTGACCTTTCTGGTTCCATCGACCACCCACTGGCCAACATAGTTGATCGTATCAGGCAGGCTGGTCACCGTGCCCTTGAATTCGACGTAGCCCGGTTCGGGCAGGCTGCCGGGAGCGCCGCCGGTGGTCGGAGCCGGGCGCGCCTCGATCTTCGTCGCATTGACCGAGCCGGTCGCGGTGCTGTAACCCTTGACCTCGACATACCCGCCAACCTTGATCTCGGCGCGCTCGGTATCGATTCGGGTCGTCGCGGCGACGATCACCTTGCGATCGGTCGTCCCGATCGTCCACTCACCGAGATACTTTCCGCCGACCAGTGCTGGCAGACTCTTGATTTCGCCGTAGAAGTCGACATAACCACTCGCGCCACTCGAGGATTCAGTGCTGTTGCCGACCTCGATGACAAAGGCCTCGACGGTATTGCCGGTCTGGACGTTACCCGCGACCTCGACAAAAGCGCCGACGACCGGATCACCTTTCTCCTGACGAAGCCGTGTCGTCGGCGATACGTTGACCGTTCTGCCGGCAACCGTCCAGGCGCCATAAAGCGTTCCGCCGGCCGGAAGCGCCTCGATCGCGCCGGAAAATTTGATGTAGTTCGAACTTGTCCCGCCACTCCGTTTGATTTCGATCGATTTCGCGACGAGCGTCCCGTCGGCGAGCGTTGTCGCTTCAACCTCGACGAAGGCGCCAACCTGCGCCGTGCCGTCTTCCTGATCGATCTTCGTCGCGGCGGTGACACTGATCGTCCGCTCGCCAACCTTCCACTGTCCGATCAGGCTCGACGCGCCGCTCGCCGTCGATTGTGGAACGATCGATGAGACCGTCCCGATGAACCTGACGTACCCGGTCGTCGTCGCCTCACCGGTCAATGCGATACCGCTGGCGGTGATGAGCCCGGCAGAATCGACCGATCCGGTGACAACGACCGCCGCGCCGACGGCAATGCTGCCGATTTCGCGGTTGATCCGGGTGCTGCTCGTGACGCGCACCGTCCGTCCACTAACCTTCCAGTCACCAGTCGTTCCGCCTCCAGCCGGAAGCGCTTCGATGCTCCCCCGGAAGCTGATCCGGCCAGTTGAGACCTCGCTCACCTTTTTGACCTCGATCTCGGTCGCCGCCACCTTGCCCGTTGATTCAAGCAGGCCCTTGACCTCGACGACCGATCCGATCATCGCCCGGCCGGCCTCCTCTTTGATACGCGTCGCCGTGCCGATGGTCACCGTCCGCCCGCTCACCGTCCAGTCACCCGGCCGGATCGGATCGGGAATCTGTTCGATCACCCCGGTAAATTCAAGCTGTGTCGAACCCGAACTCTCCCGCTGCGTCTCGATCTCTGAAGCGGTGAAGACACGGTCAGCCCCCTCGCTGCCTGTTACTGAAACACTCGTTCCGACGGCCGGAGCGCCGGCTTCCTGCTTGATCCGGGTCATATCGGTAACGATAATCGTTCGTCCAGAGACCGTCCACTGGCCGGTGCGACCCGGAGTGCTCGGCAATGACTCGATCCGGCCATTAAATTTTTCCACCGTCCCTGTCGATGCGCCGTATTTTACAGAGATCTTGAGGGCGCTGATCTTTCCCCCGGACTGCCGTGTCCCTTCGACTTCAATGTAGGCTCCGACTGCCGGCGTCCCTTCAATTTTAGTCACTGCGGTGACGACGAT
>JBEIMN010000110.1:0-7940 GCA_040378705.1 Acidobacteriota bacterium | reverse complement strand
TGGACAGCAGCCGGTGCCCTGGCGGTGGCAGGCGCCGCAGATCTCGAAGACTCCGGCGGCGTCAAAGAACCGATCGAGCCGCGCGATCAGCTCGTGCCGCGTAAGGTGGCCGGTGGAGCCGGAGGAGTCGACGACCACCGGGAGTTCGCGCCGCATCTGATCACGCCGCATTTGGCGCGTGCAGCCGGCACAAAGCGGAATCTCCGTCACCGTGCATTCACCTGGATATTCGGCAGGCTCGAAAGTCTGGGCACGATGCGCGGGCTGAATGCCACAGATCCGGCATTCCTGAGCTGTCGACCGATCGGGCATCAGCGATCCTCCCCCAGCCTGACCGAGCGCAGTCGCAGGGCATTGGTGATGACCGAGACTGAGCTGAAAGTCATGGCGGCACTGGCGATCATCGGGCTGAGGAGCAGACCGAAGACCGGGTATAGTATTCCGGCGGCGAGGGGAACGCCGAGTGTATTGTAGGCGAAGGCAAAGAAGAGGTTCTGGCGGATATTTTTCATCGTTGCCCGGCTCAGTTGCCGTGCGCGGACGACGCCGATCAGATCTCCCCTGACAAGGGTGATATCTGCGCTTTCGATCGCGATGTCGGTTCCGGTGCCCATGGCGATTCCGACGTTGGCCTGGGCGAGAGCCGGCGCGTCGTTGATTCCGTCACCGGCCATGGCGACGATTCGTCCCTCATCCTGGAGTCTGCGGATCAGCGCGTTCTTCTGATCGGGCAGTACGCCGGCGACCACTTCGTCGATTCCAACTTCGCGTGCGACTGCCGCGGCGGTGAGCTGGTGGTCCCCGGTCAGCATTATTACCCGCAGGCCGCTGCCACGCAGTGTGGCAATGGCTGCCGCCGCGCTTGGTTTGATCCGGTCTGCGATTCCGATCATTCCCGCCAGATTGCCATTGACGCCGAGAAAGACGATCGTCTGACCGGCATTCCGAAGCTCTGTTGCGTGCCGGGTCTCCGCTTCGCCGATTTCGATCGTCGCTGCTTTAAGCATTGCCGGGTTGCCGAGGATGGCCCGATCGCCGCCAATCATTCCACTCACTCCACAGCCGGTGAGCGATTCGAACCCTTCGACCGGTTCGAGCAAGAGCCCCTTCTCCTCCGCCCGGCGGATGATCGCGAGGCCGAGCGGGTGTTCACTCGCCCGTTCGAGCCCTGCCGCGAGGCTCAGAATCCGGTTCTCGTCGAAGTCTGGGGCGAGCGGGACAATCGTCACCACCTCCGGCCGGCCAAAGGTCAGCGTTCCAGTCTTGTCGATTACCAGCGTATCGACCTTTTCAAGCGTTTCGAGCGCGCTTGCGTCCCGGATCAAAACTCCGGCCAGGGCGCCCCTTCCGGTGCCGACCATGATCGACATCGGAGTGGCCAGTCCGAGCGCGCACGGACAGGCAATGATCAGGACTGCAATCGCATTGACCAGCGCGTAACTGAATCGCGGCGCCGGCCCGAAGATATTCCAGAGCAGAAAGGTCACGATCGAGACTAGGACCACGATCGGCACGAACCAGGCCGCGACACGATCGGCCAGCCGCTGGATCGGCGCCCGACTTCGCTGGGCTTCGCCGACCAGCTCGACGATCCGCGCCACGAGCGTCTCACGCCCGACCCGCTCGGCCCTCATAATGAAACTGCCGTGCTGATTGAGAGTCCCCCCGATTACCGGCTCGTCGGCCCCTTTTTCGACCGGCATCGGCTCTCCGGTGACCATCGATTCGTCGATTGTTCCAGTGCCGCCGATGATCACTCCGTCGACCGGCACCTTCTCGCCCGGACGAACCCGCAACTTCATTCCCGTCTCGACCAGTTCAAGCGCCAGATCGCTCTCCGCGCCATCATCCCCGACCCGCCGCGCCATTCGTGGCGCCAGCTCCAGCAACTGCCGGATCGCGCTCGACGTCTCGCTTCGTGCCCGCAATTCGAGTATCTGACCAAGCAGGACGAGCGTCGTAATCACCGCGGCCGATTCAAAGTAGACCTCCAGTTCTCCACCATGGCCACGCAGACTGGCCGGGAAGATCCCCGGCGCGAGTGTCGCCACAACGCTGTAGAGCCAGGCTGACCCGGTTCCGATCGCGATCAGCGTGAACATGTTCGGCGTCCGGTTGACGATCGAGGCCCAGCCGCGCTGAAAAAATGGCGCACCCGCCCAGAGAACCACCGGCGTCGCCAACAGATACTCGATCCAGATCACCGCCCGTGCCGGGAGCGACCCGTGCAGACCTGCGCCCGGAATCATCTCCGCCATCGCCAGCAGAAAGATCGGAATCGTCAGCGCGAGGGCGAACCGGAACCGCCGCCGCATCCCGGCCAGCTCCGGATTCGCTGTCGCCAAAGATTCGAGCGAGACCACCTTCGGTTCGAGCGCCATTCCGCACTTCGGGCAGAGACCGGGCCCAATCTGCACCACCTCCGGATCCATCGGGCACGTATAATCCTGATTCATGGATGCCGGTCCGGTCGAAGCCTCGACCGGCGCCGGGTTGAGCACCCTCTCCGGATTCGTCCGGAACTTCTCCAGGCAGTGAACGGAGCAGAAGTACCAGGTCTTTCCGCCATAATCGTGCCGGCCCGCCGCACTCGCCGGACTCACGCTCATTTGACAGACCGGGTCGATCGCCACCTCATCCATTGCCTGACCGACGACCGGCAGCGATTTGGCGCGACCGCTCAATTGCACGACCGGCATCGCCATTGGCTGACGCCGGGCGTCTGAACCGAGAAAGCTGCGCGGACTGGCTTCGAACTTCTCCCGGCAGCCAGGATGGCAGAAATAGTAGGTCTGACCCTCAAACTCGAATCTGCCGGCGGCCGTTGCCGGGTCGACCTTCATTCCGCAGACGGGATCGATCAGTTCCATCATAAAAATTCTCCAGCATAAGAGCCCACCGGTATTAAAATACAGTTAACAGTTAATAAGATACCCCCAATAAGGTTACAGGTCGAAGAGGAATATGTTCAACATCCTCTTCGACCTGTCGCTTTTCAGATTTTGGAATTAGCAGCTTACCGGCAGAGTCGCCCGTCGCCGCTCAGATCTCGCCCTTCTTCATCTGGTCTGCGAGATAGTCACAGGCGCGGGCGGTAATCGCCATCATCGTCAGGGTCGGATTCTGACAGCCCTGTGAGACGAAGCAGGCGCCGTCGGTGACAAAGACGTTCTTCGAATCCCAGACCTGATTCCACGAATTGAGCGCAGAAGTCTTCGGATCGTTGCCCATTCGCGCCGTCCCGACCTCGTGGATGCAGAATCCTGGCGGGGCAAGCGTCGTGCTGATGCCGTTTGTCCGGAAGCCGGCGGCATCGACCATCTCCTGGATCGCGACGATCGCGTCCTTTGCCATCGCGTGCTCGTTCTCGCCGTGCGCACACTCGATCTTCAGAATCGGTATCCCCCAGGCATCGACCTTCCCGCTGTCGATCGAGGCCCGATTCTCCTTCCGTGCGAGCATTTCGCCCCACGCGCCGAGGAAGAAGTTGACCTCGTTCGGATTCTCCCGGACAAATTTCTTGAATTCAGCGCCGAATCCGGGAAGCTGGCGGGCGTGATTGTAGGAGAATCCCTGGCCGGCGCGCCCCTGAAGTCCGAATCCGCGCAGGTAATCGCTCCGCTTATCCTTCAGGTTGCGGAAACGTGGAATGTAGATTCCGTTCGCACGCCCGTCAGAGTAGTCGTATTCGCTGCCACGGAGCACAGGGACCGTGCCGGTCGCGGCAATCTGGTAGATGTGATCCATCAGGTAGTGGCCGACGACGCCGGATGAGTTGCCGAAACCCTGCGGATGCTGGCGTGAGGCCGAGTTGAGCAGCAGTCGCGTCGATTCGAGCGTCGAGGCACAGAGGACGATCGCTTTGCCGAAGACCTCCTCTTCCTGCTTCGTCACCTGATTGATGATCCTGACTCCCTTTGCCTTGCCGGTGTTGGTGTCGAGGATGAGCTCGCGGGCGATCGAGTTTGGGCGAAGCGTCATCCGGCCCGTCTTCGCCGCTGCGGGCAGCGTCGATCCAACACTGCTGAAATACGAATGTGTGTCACAGCCACGGTCGCAGTGGCCACAGTAGTGGCAGGCGGCGCGCCCCTGGTGCGGTTGCGTCAGGATCGCTGCCCGCCCGATCGTTACCCGCCGATCACTCCAGCGACTCTCGACCGATTTCTTGAGCATGTGCTCGCCACAGGTCATTTTCATTGCCGGCAGAAATTTACTGTCAGGCAGTTGTGGCAGGTTTTCGACCGAACCGCTGATTCCGACGAAATCCTCGACCATCTCATAGTATGGGGTCAGCTCCCGCAGCCCGATCGGCCAGTCCATTCCATAACCATCGTGGCTCGCCGCTTTGAAATCGTAGTCAGATAGTCTGTACGATTGCCGCCCCCACGTCAGTGAGCGTCCTCCAACCTGCCGCCCCCGAATCCACCAGAATGGTTTGTCTTCGGGTGTGGTGTAGGGATTGTCGATGTCGTCGACGAAGAGGTGGCGGCTGTATTCATTTGCCGCATAGCATCGCGACTGGATCGGCTGGCGTGGCGCATAGATGTCACGCGCGGCAACGCCGTGGTATCGAAGTTCATAGGGCTGGGTCATCATTCGATAGTCGCGGCGCGGATCGATCGATTTTCCCGCTTCGAGCACCAGCACCTTAAGTCCACGCTCCGTCAGCACCTTGGCCGCCCAACCTCCGGTCGCCCCCGATCCAACGACGATCGCGTCAAAAACTCTGCGTCCTGCTCTTTGCATAATAATCTCCCCACTCCAGTGGCCTGACTGGCGCACAAAATTGATTTTCTGAATCCCGTCACTGCGTCCCGTACCTTATTTGGCCAGTGTCTTATTGAAATGATTGTTGTGTGTGACACTCTAACCCATGTAATTTGACGCCGGCAAGGTCGTTGAAATAAAGAAGCGCGGATGTCCCACCGCACCGGATGAGGTGGTATAATTCCGGCTCTGGAAATCGGAATATGGAATCAGGATACTATCTTCAACGGAAAAGATTTCACGCAGTTGGCAGGGTCGTCTCGCTGGCCGTCCTGGCCTTGACGATCGTCGTTATCGTCGCCGCCTTCATCCGCTCACGGCGACAGACGCGCCCTCCCGGTCCGCTTCGCGCTCCAGCCGCGCTGAAAGCGGATGTCTCCTCGATTGTCGAGGGCTACAATACAGTGCGGGTCGAGAACGGCCGTCAAACATTCCGCCTGACGGCGGCGCGCGATATTGCCTATTCCGACGGACATCACGATCTTGAAGAGATCGATCTGACCGCTTTTGGCGCGACGATTCCGGGTCCGGCCGGGCGCGAGGCTTCAGGTGGAGCCAAAACGACACGGATCGTCGCCCGGCGTGGTCGCTATCTGCCTGGCGAGGGGCTGGTGACATTCGAGGGAGATGTCGTCGTTACGAGCAGCGATGGGCTGGTTGTGACGACAGAATCGCTCCAGTACCAGCAGCAGGACCAGATCGCAACGACCGGAGTCGGGATCGGCTTCCGCCAGGGAGAGATCGAGGGACATTCGGTCGGAGCAAGGCTCTCTGCGGTTACGCGCCAGCTTACGCTGCTTCACGATGTCCGTGTGATCAGTCGTGGAGATGATCCGCAGCACCCGGAGCCGACTCGTTTGTCAGGTATCGCATCTCCGACAACTACCAGGACAAAAAGTGGAGGGATCCGGTTGCCAATCGAGATCGGCAGCCAGACGGCCTCCTACGATGAGATTGCCGGACTCATGCGCTTCGAGGGTGAGGCGACGGCCATTCAGGGAGACCGAACCGCCCGTGCGGCAACGATGGTTGGACATATCGATCAGGCAACCAGAAGGCTCCGTCTGATCGAATTGCGTGGCGCGGCGCGGCTCAGTTCCACCCCCGATCCCCGTTCCGGCGGCGGCGGCCAATCGGCTTCTGACGCTGAAATAGTCGCCGATGAGATCGACTTCCAGCTTGATTCGAACGAACTGCTCACCAGTTCCGTCGCTCGCGGCAATGCACGTGTGAACTCGGGTGGCCCGGCTCCCGGGACAGCCCGTAAAGCCGCCCCGGGAGCCTCTGTAGAGCCCGTCAGGCTTTCGCGATCGATCCTTGCCGCACGCCTTGACGTCGAGTACCGCATAGTTGGTACACGCAGCCTTCCGCAGAAGGTGACGTCGACAGGTCGGACCACCGCCCGCTTTGAATCACGCGAGGGGGCTGGCAAGTCGCCGGGCATATCCGAGCGTGTCGTCGAAGCGGATGGAATGCAGGCATTCTATCGCGAAGATGGCCAGACATTCTCCCGCATTACCGCCAACGGTAATGCCGTCCTCACCGTTACCCCGCGCCCGGTCACACCGCGTGCGGAGCGAAAAACGCTGCGTGGCGACCAGTTTCTGCTCAATTTCACCGAGACCGCGAACCTGATCCGCAACTTCACCGCCGAGAGTCTTCAGGCCGGGCGGGTCGTCGTCGAATTCGAGCCACTCTCAGGCGATGACCCACGCCTGAAGAACCCGAAACACCAGAATCGTAACCTCTCCGGTCGCCGGCTCACCGCGGCGTTCAACGAGCAGACACAGGATCTTGCCGAACTGGTTGTCGATGGCGCGGCCAGATTTTCAGAGGATGACCGGACGGCGACCGCCGCGCGTGCAACCTATGCCGGCCCAACCCGGATTATCGCCATGCGTGGCAAGCCGCAGGTCTGGGATAGCGCCGCCCGAACTGATGCCGATGAGATCGATGCCAACCTGGAATCCGGCGAGAGCCTCCTTCGCGGCAAGGTTCGAACCACCTATTTCAGTCGCGACACCACCGGTGGCGCCACCCCGTTCCGGAATCGTCAGGCCCCGGTGACCATTGCTTCAGAGAGCGCCGTCGTCCGCCACCGCGAGGGGACCGCGCGCTATAGCGGCAATGTTCGCGCCTGGCAGGAGGACGACTTCATTCGCGCCGATAAGATTGAAATCGACCGTGACGCGAAGACGCTTCTCGCCGCCGGTAATGCCCAATCTGCCTACTATCAGATCGAACGTGAGATCGAGAAAGGTCGAAAACAGATCGTCCCGGTCTTTGCCACCGCCGACCGGATAAGATATAACGATTCATTGCGGCGAACCTTCTATGATGGCTCAGTCACGATCCGGCAGGGCCCTGACCTGCTCGAATCGGCAAGCGCGGAGGCGCTGATGGATGAGGCTCATCGATTGGTCGAGATCGTCTCCGTCGGGCGTGTCGTCATGACGCAGCCTGACCGACTGGCGAAGGGCGATCGCCTCGTCTATACAGTCAGGGACGAGGTTGCGAGACTCACCGGGAAGCCGGCAACCGTCGAGGATCGTCAGCACCAGGTGCTGACGACGAGCGAGCTGCTGACCCTCCACCTTCGCGACGGCAAATTTGAAGCGTCGAATGGTGGAGGTGAAGCCGGCCGGAAGCGCGTCAAAACTACACACCAATTGAAATGAGTCCACGCCCGGTTGCATATCGCACCAAATCGAAAGTGGTCAATGCGGTTCCGAGATTCGCCCGACCTTTCGGTCGGAATATTTTTCTGACCCGGAGCGCGGTGTTTGGCCATCCCGAAGCTGTCCGGGGCATCTGAACCGACTAGTCTTTGGAAGTGTCTCGCGGACTGCGATCGGTTTAGTCATGCACCAACTGGCAGCAACTGGCAGCAACTGGCAGCAACTGGACAGGTTAGCAGAAGTTGCCAGGTATCATCACTCCTGGCCGGAATCCTGTCCTGGCACTGGGCCGGGATCGGGCAACAGCGTGAAGAGAGACCTGAAGGAGAGAATCAATGCCGAGTGATCCGCCCGTTTCGTCATCCGGAGATTCCACCGGAATACTGCGCGCGACGAAATTGAAGAAGTCTTACCGGCGGCGTTGCGTGGTCAACGAGGTCTCGATCGAGGTGCATCCCGGCGAGATCGTCGGGCTGCTTGGACCGAACGGAGCAG
>JBEIMN010000109.1:0-8010 GCA_040378705.1 Acidobacteriota bacterium | reverse complement strand
CCAGATCGGCTCGACCAACAAAAGTCGAATTGATCTGGTTCTTGGTCCCCGGCAAACCAGTATCCGCCGCGATGGAAGAGTTGAGATCGAGTGTGATGGAGCGGTCAGACTGCGTGGCTACCGCAGACAGGAGAGGAGTCTCGCCTTCGTCGTCGAGACAAGTGCGCAGGTCAGAATCTCTATTCCGGGTGAAGCGGGAAGGAAGATCACCGTCTCGGTCGATAAAGAGATCCTCGGCAGCACCTCGATTGGCGCCGCAGCCAGCTTCCGCGTCGGACGCGGAAGCCATCGGATTCTGATCTTCAAAGGGTGAGTGGAACGAGTGCAAAACCGGCCGGTAAGCCTGCTCATGCTTACCGGCCATCGCGTGCTATAGCCGGATCACCTTGGCATCCAGCACCCCATGCTTCAGCTTTCTGGTCGTATTCCGGGTATCGACCACCAGTTTGGCCTTCTCGACCACGTGTGCGTAATCGACGCCGCTATGGTCTGTAATGATGACGACGCAGTCCACACCGGCGATGAGCTCATCGGTGAGCGGAACGCCGTGGAGGTGGCGATTCGAGCCCTCGAGGTGGATCGACGCAACGTGCGAATCGTGAAAGACAACGTCGGCGCCGAGATTCTGAAGCGACTCGATGATGCCGAGCGCCGGACTCTCTCGCATATCATCGATGTCACGCTTATAGGCCACGCCAAGAACCAGCAGCTTCGATCCATTGACCGCGAGGCGATGCCGATTGAGTCCGCCGGTCACCAGATCCACAACGTGATCGGGCATCCGGGAATTGACCTCTTCGGCGAGCGAGATGAACCGCGCTTCGAATCCGTGCATCCGCGCCTTCCACGAAAGATAGTGGGGATCGAGCGGAATGCAGTGCCCCCCAATTCCGGGACCGGGATAGAATGGCATGAAACCAAAAGGCTTGGTCGCCGCGGCGGTAATCACCTCCCAGGTGTCGATATTGAGGGTATGGCAGAGCTGTGCAAGCTCATTGACGAGGCCGATGTTGACGGCGCGGAATGTATTTTCGAGCAGCTTGCAGGTCTCCGCGACCCGTGCCGACGACGTGCAGTGGACGCGATCGACGATCGTTCCATAGGCCGCCTCGGCCACTTCTGTACTGTCTGCCGTCACGCCACCGACAACCTTGGGGATATTGCGTGTATTGAAACTTGGATTGCCCGGATCGACCCTTTCCGGAGAGAAGGCAAGAAAGTAGTCCTCGTCGAGCCGCAGCCCTGTCTCGTCAAAGATCGGCCGCAATACCTCGTCGGTCGTTCCCGGATAGGTGGTCGATTCAAGAATGACGAGACGCCCGGGCTTGAGGTTTTCCCTGATCTTCTCTGCCGCAGCCAGGATATAGGAGACATCCGGATCCTTTGTTTTGCGCAGCGGCGTCGGAACGCAGATGATGATGATCTCCTGATCCTGTAACAGGCTGAAATCGACGGTTGCTTCGAGATTTCCTTTCGCGACATGCTCGGCGACATCTGTCGTCGGGACATCGGGAATGTAGGATTCACCACGATTGATCGCATCCGCCTTGCGCGAATCGACCTCGAAACCGGTGGCGTGAAATCCCGCGCGCGCAAACTCCACCACCAGTGGAAGACCGACATAACCAAGGCCAATCACACCAATTCGCGCCTGTCGCGTCGCGATCTTTTCGAGCAGCGTATTTTTGATCTCCGACATATTTTACTCTGTTTCACTTCCTGTTGGTTTGGATCGGGATGGGGCTACCGGATTTATCTGCTGTTTTCAGTAGTCACTTGCAGTTTTCTGAAGCCTTCCGGGTCAATTTTGATCCGGGTTTATGGCCCACAGTCTAATGTGCCATACAGGTGAAAAGAATATCATCGAATTAGAAAAGTGGGAAACAAAATTTTCCGTGTCAGGACAAGCTGACACGGACGCGCACTTCAGCGTGCGTACAACCGGAGTTCAAATTGAGTAAGGATTGACGGCAACGCGCAGTGCGTGATAGCTTGGTTTTTCTGGTCATCACACAGGATATTTCAATATTGCGACCAGAGTGCCGACAGGTGCCCGGAAGAGCAAAAATCCGGGAGAATAGGGAAGCGGGTGTAAAACCCGCGCGGTCACCGCCACTGTAACGCCAGACGGGGATCACACTCCAGCCATTACGCAAAGGCGTGAGAAGGCGGTGTGAATCGTTGACGCTGCATCATTGCAGCGCCGAAAATACCCGGCGAAGCCAGGAGACCTGCCTGCCGGCCATTCGACGACTCTTCGGCTGAAAGAGGGCGGCACGTCTGTCAGGGATCGACATTTTCGAATCCCCCAACCGATTCACAATGGGGCGCATTGTGCCACGTTTGAATCGATTGGGTGGATGGATTGGTTAAGTTGTCGTCGACTCCACTGCCTCAGGCTTCCCATGCCCCACTCAGCTTATTTGGTGAAGGGGTATCGTCCCGGAAGTTTCGAGGCACAAATGATCTCCAAGCCTTCAGTTAAATTCGGCCAATCTGGCAAATTCCTTGCCGTCCCGTCCGGGGTGCGGCGAGTCTCCCTTTTCAGCCAGGTGCTGCTTCTGCTGCTTGTTTCGGCGGGGGCAGGTTGTGACCGGTCAGGCCCGGAAGTTAGCGACGCCGGGACAGCCCGCGTCACGGATGGAATCGGGCGGGCGGTGTCGATCAGGGTGCGGCCACAGCGCATAGTCTCGCTCGCGCCAAACATCACCGAGATCCTGTTCGCGCTTGGGCTGGACCGTGAAATAGTGGGGGTGACAAGCTACTGCGACTATCCGGCGGCAGTGGCGGGGAAAGAGAAGGTCGGGGACACGATCTCGCCGAACCTCGAAAAGATCATCGCGCTCAATCCAGACCTCGTCATCGTCACGACAGCCAGCCAGCTCGAAGCGCTGACCCGCCAATTGGACAAACTCGCGATTCCGGTCTATGCCACAAATCCACGTACGATCAACGATATTGTCGAAACGATTCGTCAGCTCGGCCTGGTGACGGGCAGGCAGGCAGAATCGACTGAACTGGCCAGTGGGATGGAGGCGCGCATTGCCCTGATCCGGAACCGTGTCGGGAGGCTGCCGCGTGTGCGCACTCTCTATCTGCTGCAGGTCGATCCGCTTATCAGTGCCGGAAAGCGCACCTTTCTGAACGACCTGATCGACCTTGCCGGCGGGGAGTCGATCTCGGGAGGTGAAGAGGCAGACTATCCGCAATTCTCGCGCGAGACGGTTCTCGCCCGTGCCCCGGAGGTAATGCTGATGCCTGATCACCACGGTAATGGACTGCTCGACGAAAAGACGCTGCGAAAGGTCTTTGCGTCAACTCCGGCGATTCGGAATGGGCGACTATTCAGAGTCAATCCTGACTGGGTCGATCGGCCCGGCCCGCGGATCATCGAGGGGCTCGAACAGTTTGCACAGGCTCTCCATCCCGAGAGTCCCTGAGGATCTGAATCTGACCCCGAATCGCGCCCTGAAAATTCTGTTCCCGACCTGACCGTAATTGCCATAATGGATCGAGCCAAGCCTGAAAAATTTGAAGATGCCGGCTATCTGACAAGACGTCGCGCCCTGATGGTGCTGATCGGGCTGTCGCTGACGCTGCTGGTGGCGACGATTTCCAGCCTCATGATCGGCAGTGAGGATCTTGGAATAGTGCGGGTCCTGAATGCCCTCCAGGCTGGCCTGACCGGTCGTGTCACCGGACTTGGTTCCGCAGAGGAGATCATCCTTTTTCAGATCAGGGCGCCGCGTGTTGCCCTCGCGATTGGCGTCGGGGCAGCGCTGGCACTTTCGGGAGCGGCGTTCCAGGCGCTGCTTCGCAACCCGCTCGCCGATCCCTACGTCCTCGGAATTTCCGGAGGTGCGGCACTCGGCTCGATGCTCGCGATGATCCTGTTGCCAACACTACTTCCACGCCTTCCATTTTTTTCTGGCTTTTCTGGCTTTTCGGGGCAGGCGATCGGTGGCTTTCTTGGCGCGGCGGCGGCAATGTCCATCGTCTACCAGCTTGGGCGAAGGGAGGACGATCCAGCTCACCTCGTGCTCGCCGGAGTAGTGATGTCGACGCTCATCTCATCGTTCATCGTCCTGCTGACGGCGCTCTCGGATCATCTTCAATTGAGGAAAATTACCCTCTGGCTGCTCGGCGATCTCTCGAGCGGCACCGTCGAAGGGGCAGGTTTTCTGCTGCTGGTCGTCATCATTGCCGGGCTCGGGCTGATGAGTCAGGCGCGGGCACTCAATCTGATGATGATCGGGGAGCGCGACGCTTTTGCGCTCGGTGTCGAAACGACCGCTGTCCGCTGGATCGTCTACCTGCTCGCCTCGATCCTGACGGCGGTGGCGGTTACGGCGGGTGGTGCGATTGGCTATGTCGGACTGGTCGTTCCGCATCTCATTCGGCTTGGCGCGGGAGCCGACAACCGACTGGTAATTCCGGCGAGCGCAATTGGTGGCGCGCTGCTTGTCCTGACGGCCGATGCGATCGCACGTTCGGCAGTCGCGCCGCGCGAACTCCCGACGGGCGCGATCACCGCGCTGATCGGTGCGCCGGCCTTCCTTTACCTGCTGATCCGTGGAAGAAGGTAGAAGAGACCATGCTCGAACTGCTCGATCTTCGTTTTCATTATCCGCACAAACCAGCGCACGAAATAATTCGTGGCGTCTCGCTGCGGGTTGGCGAAGGAGAAATCGTCGCCATACTCGGACCAAACGGATCCGGCAAATCGACGCTGCTCCAATTGGCGGCCGGCTGGCTTCGGCCAACCGGCGGCGAGGTGCGATATGCGGGCCGTTCGATGGCCGGCCTGACAAGACGTGAAATCGCCCGATTCATCGCCTGTTTTGCACAGAGCGCCGAGATCAGATTTCCGCTGACGGCACTCGAGTATGTCCTGACGGGACGTTACGCACACGTCCACGCACTCGGGTTCGACTCTGCGCGGGACATCGAAATCGCCCGTGAGGCCCTTCACGAGACCGATACGTTTCAGTTTGCAGACCGTCCAATCGGAGAGCTTTCGATGGGTGAACGTCAGCGTGTCTCGATTGCGCGGGCGATTGCGCAGGAGCCACGACTGCTGCTGCTCGACGAACCAACCGCCAACGCTGATCTCGCGCACCAGGTATCGATGCTCAGGCTGATCCGCGAACTGGCCGGCCGGCGCGGCATCGCTGCAGTCATTGTCACGCACGATCTAAACCTTGCAGCGGAGTCCGCCGACCGTGTACTGCTGCTCAAATCAGGCCAATTGCTTGCCGGTGGATCACCGGTCGAAGTCATGACTTCGCCACTTCTGAGCGATCTCTTCGACCTGCCACTGATAATCGATCGTCACCCACGGAGCGGCAATCCGCGCGTCTCCTGGGAGAAACCATTCTGAGCCATTCAACGGTCAGATGAGGAAAAATTTATGTTCAGAAAATCCTTTTCAATGCTGATCATCCTGCTGATGGCAACACTGACGACCGCTGGTCAGGGCAGTCAGGGACCGACCGGTTCGGTGGCCGGAGTCGTCGTCGATTCACGCGGCGAAGCCGTGGTCGGGGCACGTGTAGTCGTTCTGCAGTCCAACCGAATCTCGATACAGGAGACGCTAACCAATGGGCGCGGCGAGTTCGCGATCATGAACATTCTGACCGGAAGCTATGGTATATCGGTCGAAAAAGATGGAATGACACAGCCCGGCGGGACCCAGCCGATCCGGATCGAGGCGGGAAGAGTCCTGCAGGGCTCTGTGGTCATGGTCGTGGCGGCAATCGAGGACAGTCTGGTCGTTTCGGCGACCAGAACCGATACCAGGCTGAGCGAGACCCCGTCGCGCGCCTACCTCGCATCCGGGAGTGACCTGCTTCGGGCGCAGCGAATCAGCGTCGGCGATCAACTCCGTGCCGCCCCCGGAGTTCAGGTCGTGCAGACCTCGCGCCGCGGTGGGATCACCTCGCTCTTTGTTCGCGGTGGAGAGTCGGACTACACCAAGGTGCTGATCGACGGAGTCCCGGCCAATGACGCCGGTGGAGCCTTTGATCTCGCCGACCTGACGACCGACAACATCTCACGTATCGAGCTGGTTCGTGGCGCACAGAGCGCCATTTATGGGTCTGATGCCATGACCGGGGTACTGCAGATCTTCACGCATCGTGGGACCAGCCCAGAGCCTCAGCTCGACCTGTCACTCGAAGGTGGCAGCTTCGCATTCAATCGCCAGTTTGCACGCCTCTCCGGACTCAGCAACGCGCTCGACTATTCGCTCAGCTTCACACACCTGCGCACCAATGGCCGTGACCGAAACGACGATTACCAGAACCGTATTGCAACGGCCAACCTCGGCTACCGATTCAATGCCAGAAATCAGGGTCGACTGACCATTCGGAACGAAAATTCAGGCGCCGGGGTTCCAGGCGCCACAGCGAGACTCTTTGTCGATCCTGACGAACGAATCGAGCGAAGACGTGTCGCAGCGAGCGGACGGATCGACGATCAGACAACCAATTACTGGCACCAGAGCGTCACGTACGTCTACTCTGCCAATCACCAGCTCAGCTTCGATCCGGCGGCGCAGGATCTGAGACTCGCCGGAACTCCCCCCGATCCCGGTTCCGCCTTCAACGACTTCCGGTCACTCTTCAGTAATCACCAACGCCGCTTCGGAGTCAGATACCAGAGTGACCTCGTCATCGATAGTCACCATTTTGTCAGCTCAGGTGTCGATTACGAACAGGAACAGGCGGTCTTTGACAGTGGCTTCGATGGGCTCAATCGCGTCACTTCATCCCGAAAAAATACCGGTATCTTCGTTCAGGATCAGTTCGCCTACGGCTCACGCCTCTATTTCAACACCGGTTTCAGAGTTGAAACCAATCAGGCCAGCCTGCCAGCGGAACTGACCACCATCCTCAAAAGGCTCAATTCGGCCCCATACACCGGAAATATCGGCTTCGGTACCCGGATCGTTCCAAAGGCGGCACTGACCTGGGTCGTCCGCCAGGCAGGACTCCGGAGCCTGCAAGGCCCAACACGCCTCCGTATCAGTTATGGCGAGGGGCTGAAAGCTCCGAGCCTCGTCGAAGCTTTCAGCCCGAACGAGTACTTTCTTGGAAACCCGGCACTCCGCCCGGAACGATCAAGAAACTTCGATCTCGGACTTGAACAGATGATCTGGCGCGACAAACTTCGATTTGAAATCAACTATTTCGACAATCAGTTCCGCGATCAGATCGCCTTCAACGCCAACCCGGCAACCTACGGCGGACCAATTAAACTGCCCGATGGCCGCCTGACACACTATGTCAATAACGACCGTGCACGCGCTTACGGCTATGAGACGATCTTCAGCGCCAGACCGTTCAGACGGCTTCAGATCAATGCGCAATATACTTTCCTGAAAACGCGCCTCGTCGCGGCAGCTCCGGTCATCAACTATGCGACACTTCAGCTCGTTGCCAATCCGGATGTCAGCTTTGAACTTTTGCGTCGCCCGCGACACTCCGGCGCTGTCAATGTCAGTTGGCTTGGCGATCGATTCGATCTCAACCTCGACACTTTCTGGCTCGGAGAGCGGCGGGATGTCGATCCAGTCTCTTTTGCACGGTTTGACGCTCGTAACCGCCCGATCTTCAACCCTGGATACACGCGCACCGATGTCGCCGGATCTTATCGGCTGACGAATGGAATGTCTCTCTTCGCAAGAATTGAAAACCTCACAAATCGCAACTACCAGGAAGTCCTTGGCTATCCAGCCTATCGACTGACCTTCTCGACCGGACTGCGGATCAGGTTTGGCGGGGCAAAATAGTCTGCTTCCCCACCCAGTGGGGTGAAACAGTGGTCGAGAGAGGCTAAAACAGATATTGATGGTGATTGATACCCGCTACCAGAGCAACGACATTCCTGCCAAAAAAACTGCCCGCCCGGCTACGAAAGCCGAGCGGGCAGAAAAGCCTCGAGAGGCGAAAAGACTAGAACTGATACCGCAGTGAGAACTGCAGCTCACGGTTGCCACCCTTACCGGTG
>JBEIMN010000108.1:0-8067 GCA_040378705.1 Acidobacteriota bacterium | reverse complement strand
CCCCGAGCAGTCCGGCGAGGATGACGGTGAAGTTGACCTGTGTGATGTCGATCAGCCCTTTTCCGATTGTCGATGCGACGTAGGTCGGAAAACCGAAAGCTGCGACAAAATTGAAGAAGGCAGCGAGCAGAACCGCTTTACCCGGTGACAGTACCCGTGTCGAAACGACGGTCGCGATCGAGTTTGCCGCGTCGTGAAAACCATTCGTATAATCGAAGACAAGCGCCACGGTGACGATCAGTCCGACGATGAGCATCGTTGTTGAGATAGAACCCATACGTTCCTCGATGTGTGTTTGGTTGGCAGGCTGCCGCGATAAAGATGATTACGCCGCTTGCTGCCAGCCGGAAATTAGGAATTTTTGAGCACTATTGCCTCGAGGACATTCGCCACATCCTCGCACCGGTCCATTGCACGCTCAAGCTTCTCGTAAAGCTCTTTGTACTTGATGATCGTCAGCGCGTTCTGTTCGTTGGCGAAGAGTGAGTCGAGCGCCGCGTGGTGAAATACATCACCCTCACTCTCGAGCTTGTGGATGATGATGCAACTGTCCATCGTGCTTTGACGGTGGGTATCGAGAGTTCGGACTCCCTTCTCCAGTTCAACCGAGAGCTTAAGGAGGACGCCGGTCATATTACGGGCATGGTTTGTCGGTCCCTCGATTCGGTAGAGGATGACGCGCCGTGCCGTGTATTCGATCGCGTCGACGATGTCATCGAGCCCTCCGGCGAGGGCGTGAATATCTTCGCGATCGATCGGCGTAATGAATGTCTGGTTGAGCTTCTTGATGATCTGGTGGGTGACTTCGTCGCAGGCGTTCTCGATCACGGTAATCTTGTTCACGATCTCTTCACGGTGGTCGAAGTCCTCGAAGAGGCGATGCAGCAGTTGCGCCGACTCGACGATCGACGCTGCCTGCTGATTGAACAGCTCGAAATACTTCTCCTCGCGTGGTAGTAAGTGGAACATGCTTCGGTCTCCCTTTGCTGGTCGATGATTGAATGGTGAGTCGATTACACTCCCCCTCGGTAAAGTGAAGCATAAATCAGTCGGCGAAATTAAACAATTTCGACTCCGCACCCGGAAGACCAAATCTGCAAACTTAATACTTCCATAAAGTAGTGCCGCCCGGCCTGTTCGTGCCGCCAGGGGGACTGGTTTCTTTGGCACGGTTATTGCATTCATTCTCGCCGTAACGCCCGGATTGGCCGGGAGTAAATGAGAGGGAGACGCGAATGATGCAGATGAGTCCGAGAATGGAACAGATTGTCAACGTCCTCTGGCGGGCAATGAAGGTGATGCCGGTGGTCGGTTATGTCTTCATCCTTGCCGGGGCGCCGCTTGTTTTGCGTCGTAAGGGATACGTTTTGGGGTCCCTCGCCGTTATCCTCGATATCCTCCCGGTTATCTGCCTGATCAAGGCCGCGATTGAAGTCTACCGTGGCGATATAATTCCCGATCTCGCGCCAGTGGCCGATACGTCAACCGTCATTCAGTTCAAGACGGCGAAAACGACCGGATTTACGCGGAATTCGATGGCATTCCAGCTTCATGAAAGCTTCGAGCTTCGCGAGTCGGGCGAGCCGATGGCAGCCTGATCTGCCTGCTGAATCGTGGTTAAATTCCAGTAAGCCGGAAAGCCTGTAAAATGGATCGATCGGTCCATCGGTTGAAGAGGTGATGAGCCCCTTCAACCGGTGGACCGATTGCTTTTCTGGCCACACGGTCGTGAGATGTCCACACCGATTGACGCTTGTCTCCCTGCCTGACAACTGGATATGACAATTTGACCCTGACAAAGGCAGACCCTGACAAAGGCACCGGACGGGAAGCGAAATTTACAGCCGGGTCAGGTATTTTTTACCCGTGGGAAGTCCGATCTGAATATTATCTGGATCACTGGTCGAGAATATCCCGCATTCTTTGGGCAGCCTCTTTGGGTGAGCTTGCATTGGTGATCGCGGCTCCGACGATTACTCCTGCCAGTGGAAGGTGGCGCAGTGAGAGCAGCTCTGTCTCGTCGATATCGCCGGCGAGATAGACTGGGAGCTCGATGTTCGAGATCATCTCCTCGATCATGCTGATCCGATCCTCACGATTCCGGACGCGTTTCAGGCCGCGCCGGTTGAGGCAGAGTGAGTTAACGCCAAGTTGCCTCAGTTCACGTGCCCGTTCCGGGATATTGATCACGCTTAGGCTGTCGGCCATGACCATGCCCTCATAGCGTTTGGCAGAGTGGACGACCCGCTCGATGACTTCATTGGAGGCGCAACCGAGGACGGTGACGATGTTGGCGCCGGCGGCAAATGCAAGTTCGGCGATCGGCTCGCCGGCATCGATCACTTTGATGTCGGCGACAATGGGGCGCCCACGGAAACGGCGACGCAACTCACGGACGGCCCGAATTCCCTCGCGGATCAGCAGCGGTGTTCCCGCTTCGATCACGTCGACGTGCATCGCCGCCTTTCCGGCGATCTCCAGCCCAAGCCCAAGATCCGGGATATCCAATGCCAGTTGCAGTTTCATGCGATTTTTCCGCTCGTATAGTCGCCTTTTCCATTCTTAAAAGTTATTCACAGACCCTGTGGAAAAGTCTGTGGAAAACCTGTGAATTATAGGGTTAAATCTATCATAAATCACTACTTATAGCACTTTGCACACTTTTTCGACAATTCGATAAGTCGTTTATTTTCAATAGTTTAGTTTTCGAAACTGTCAATCGTCAATAGTAACAGGGGTTAACGGCAAAACTTTCCACAGGGACCAGTCTAGAGGCCCTTTTCATCGTGCAGTTGATCCAGTCGTTCAAGGAAGTCGGTCTTAACCAAGACCTGTCTGGGTTTACTGCCATCCTCAGGTCCGACGATACCCTCGCGATGCATCATGTCGATGATCGATGCGGCGCGGCCATAGCCGATGCGCAGGGTTCTTTGAAGGAGAGAGGTCGAAGCCTTACCGTTTTGGAGGATGATGCGCAGCGCGTCGTCGTATTTTTCATCACGGGCGAAATCACCGCCATCACCGCCTTCAACCTCTTTCTCGCTCATGACAACCTTGTCGTCATAGTTTGGATTGGCCTGGGAGCGAACAAAGTCGCAGATTCGTTTAACCTCTTTTTCGTCGACATAGGCGCCGTGAACGCGAACGAGCCGGGAGGTCCCGGGAGGCAGGAAGAGCATGTCGCCCTGACCGAGGAGTTGTTCTGCTCCATTGGCGTCGATGATCGTTCGGGAATCGACCTTTGACGAGACGCGGAAAGAGATGCGCGAAGGGAAGTTGGCCTTGATCAGACCGGTGATGACGTCGACAGATGGTCGCTGGGTGGCAAGCACGAGGTGGATGCCGACGGCGCGCGCCATCTGCGCGAGTCTGGTGATACTCTCTTCGACATCGCGCGCCGAGACCATCATCAGATCCGCAAGTTCGTCGATGACGACGACGATGAAGGGCAGTGGCTGTGGGGCTTCAGGATCATTCCTGGCGCGCGTCGAGCGCGGACGGTCAGCTCCACCGCAGACCTCTTTGTTGTACTGATCGATATTTCTGACGCCGAAGACCGCAAGGTTCTTGTAGCGGTTCTCCATCTCGGAGACGGCCCACTTGAGCGCATAGCTCGCCCGTTTCGGATCGGTGACGATCGGTGTCAGGAGGTGTGGAATGTCTGCATAGAGGCCGAGTTCGAGCCGCTTGGGATCGACGAGAATCATCTTCACTTCGTCGGGAGTCGATTTATAGAGAAGCGAGACGAGGATCGCGTTGAGCATGACCGATTTGCCGGCGCCGGTCGCACCGGCGATCAGCAGGTGTGGCATCTTGGCGAGATCGGCGGCATAGTTGGAGCCATCGATCGTCTTTCCAATCGCGAAGGTGAGCGAGGAGCCGGTCTCGCGAAACTTTTTCGACTCGATCACTTCACGGAGGCGGATCATCTCACGATTGGAGTTTGGAACCTCGATACCGACGGTCGATTTTCCGGGGATACGGTCGATTCGGATCGACTCCGCCTTGAGTCCGAGGCAGAGATCATCGACGAGGCTCGTCACCCGGCTATATTTAACTCCGGGGTCAGGTTTGAATTCGAAGGTGGTGACGACCGGGCCGGGACTGATCTGCATGACCTGGCCGGAGACATTGAATTCGTTACACTTTTCAGCCAGTTGGCGCGCCCGTTCGAGCAATTCAGTCTCGGCCATCTCCGACCTTGGAGCTGGCGGGGTGAGCATCTCCGTCGAGGGCAGCTTGTAATCGGAGAGGGGCCGCGGAACCGATTTTGGAACCTTGATCGGGCGGCTGGTTTCGAGCTCCTCGCGTGGTTCGGGGCGGACGACAGAGGCACTGGCCATCATATCGGCGATGGTTCGGGTCGGATTGGCAATCGCCGCGTCGAAGTCGTCGGATCCGCTGTCTCCCTCTTCGTGCCAGGGAAGATCGTCGACCTCGGCGGTCGTCTTCCGCGGGGTGCGCTTCGTGCTGCTCGCTGCCCTGGGCTTGCGTGCTGATGCTAAACCAGATGCTGAACCAGATGCCTGGGCCTGGGTGGGGACGGCTCCGGCGGCAGATTTTGGAGCGAGTGCCGTTTGGGAGATGTCCGATGTTCGGTCGATCGTCAGACTGGTGTAGGGACTTTCGATTGCCTGGGGGGTGATCGTAATCTCCTCGCCAGGTTTGGCCGGTGCGTCCGGTGTGGAAAAGGCGGACGAGGATGCTGGCAGCAGTCTGCCGGTCGAACTGCCGGTCGAACTTTCGGCTGCTTCACGGCCGCGGCGTCGGCTCACGCGTGGTAATTCGATTGCCGGACTGCTCGCAGCGTTTTCCAGGCCCCGGATCCCCGGTGCCAGACCCTGAATCCCCGGCTCGCTGGTCGCGATCCGACCCTGATTGCGGCGCGACCAGAATCCACGCCCCTCCCCATTCAACTTTTCCTTGCGCTGTTCGAGCGGGTTGAACTGGATGAATGTCCCGACAATCGAGATCTGGGTCGTGATCACCAACCCGATCATAAACAGCAATACCAGCGCGAAGACCGCTCCGACCGAGCCGAGGAATACCGAGAGTCCGGTCATCTCGCCGTAAACCAGCCATCGCCCGATCGTTCCGCCAAGATAGAATGCCTTTGGCGGCTGATTGTTCGAGAGGATCGTGAAGATGCCGGTCAGCGCGACCATCATCATTAATGTCCCGACAACCTTGGAGCGTGAGAGTGGCGAACGGTTCTCGTTCCACTGCCACCATCCGAACAGGAAAAGAACGAGTGGAATGGCAAAAGCTGTCAGCCCGAATATCTGGTAGAGCAGGTCGGCGAGGTTGGCCCCAAACGGTCCGACCAGGTTGTAGGTTACCTTTGCCGCCGGCAGGTTGTTCCACGAGACGTCGGCTGAACGATAACTGCCAAGTGCGAGGAGCGTGACGATTCCGATGCCGAAGAGCACCAGACTCGCGATCTCATTCCACGGTCCGTCGTTCCACGGATCCGGTTTCTTCATCTCTTCCGATTGATCACTCATAAATACAAGATCCGGTAAATCCTTGTCAGGACTATTCTACTGATCAACAGTCCAGGCAGGATTTCAGGTTCGCTATCACATTTATCGACGGGCAGAATTTCCTAGGCTGTACCTGACTCTCTCCTCGTCTTTTCGATCAGAAACTCTTTGATAAATTCGTCGAGATCGCCGTCGAGTACGTTGTCGACATCGCTGCGTTCAAGCTTGGTGCGGACATCCTTGACGAGTCTGTAAGGGTGCAGGACGTAGTTGCGGATCTGTGATCCGAAGGAGATATCCCTTTTCGATTCGGCAAGCTTGTCCGATTCAGCCCGTTTTTTTAACAGTTCGATCTCATAGAGTCGTGATTTGAGCACCTTCATGGCGACATCGCGATTCTGATGCTGGGATCGCTGGTTCTGGCAGGTGACGACGATCCCGGACGGCAGGTGCGTGATGCGGACGGCGGAATCGGTTGTGTTGATATGCTGGCCGCCGGCGCCGGTCGAGCGATAGGTGTCGACGCGAAGGTCTTTTTCGAGGATCTCGACCTGAATATCATCGTCAATCTCCGGGGTGACGAAGACGGAGGCGAAGCTGGTTTCGCGGCTCTGCCCGGAATTGAAAGGGGACTGGCGGACGAGTCTGTGGACACCAACCTCGCTTGAGAGCAGCCCAAAGGCGTAATCACCCTCGACACGGAAAGTGGCGCTCTTGATTCCCGCCTCTTCCCCGGCCTGACAATCGATCATCTCGCTCTTCAGTCCGTGGCGTTCGCTCCAGCGCAGGTACATCCGGAGCATCATTTCGGCCCAGTCCTGGGCATCGGTGCCCCCGGCGCCGGCGTTGATGGCGACGATCGCGTTCCGGGCGTCATTTTCACCACCAAGCAGCATCTGAGTTTCGCTTTCGTCGACGAGCCTGGTGAGAACGGCAAGGCTCGAACGAAGCTCGCTGGCCGAGCCTTCATCCTCGACTGCAAAATCGAAGAGGACCTCGATGTCGTCGACGAGCCGCGCCAGCCGCTCAGCGGTATTGATTGCCCGCTCGACTTTGGCGCGATGCTGGAGCGCTTTCTGCGCCTTTTCCTGATCGCTCCAGAAATCCGGGGCTGAAGCCTGCTCCTCGAGCTTTTTCAACTCCTGCGTCTTCGTTTCAACGTCAAAGAAACCTCCGCAGTTCGGTGACACGTGGTTTCAACCCTTCAAATTTCGTCCGCAGATCCTGTACTGCAAGCGCATCAAGCTTCACTATTTTGCTCCTCTGAATTGGTGGACTCCCGATTGCAAATGCCCCGATTATCGGGATCCGAATCGGGAGCATCACGAGTTACACAGCCTGAAAGGATACCACAAAAACGGCAACCACAAGCCGGCCCGGACAACCTCCGGCGTGATTATAAGAATTGAACGACGACCCGGATCAGCCGACCTCGGAATATTCGCCAAAGACAGCGCGCAGGGCGTCGGCGATCTCGCCAATCGTCGCATAGGCCTCGACGGCGGCGAGGATTGGTGGCATCAGGTTTGTGCCGTTGCGGGCCGCCTCGCCGACCCGTTCGATCGCGGCGAAGGCGTTGGCGGAATTGCGGCTGGCACGGACTTCGCGGAGCCGCGCGATCTGTGCGGCCTCGCCGGCCGGATCGATTCGAAGGGTCGGGATCGGGGCCGCTTCCTCGATTTCGTAGCGGTTGACTCCGACGACGACTTCGGTACCGGCCTCGACGGCTTTCTGGTAATCGTAGGCGGCGCGCTCGATCTCACGCTGGACGTAGCCCGCCTCGATCGCGGCGAGCATTCCGCCCATGGCGTCGATCTTCTCAATGTAATCGAAGCTGCGACGCTCGATCTCGTCGGTCAGGTATTCGATCGCGTAGGAGCCGCCGAGCGGATCTGCCGTTTCTGTGATCCCAGATTCATGAGCGATCACCTGCTGTGTCCGGAGGGCGAGTCGGGCGGCCGCTTCTGTTGGCAGGCTGAGCGCCTCGTCCATCGCGTTGGTATGGAGCGACTGTGTCCCGCCAAGAACGGCGGCGAGCGCCTGAAGCGTCGTCCGGACGATGTTGACTTCCGGTTGCCGTGCAGTGAGCGTCGAGCCGGCAGTCTGTGTATGAAAGCGGAGCATGGTCGATTTCGGACTCTTCGCCCCGAATCGCTCGCGCATGATTTTGGCCCACATTCGTCGCGCTGCGCGGAACTTCGCGATCTCTTCGAGAAAATTGTTATGGCTGTTGAAAAAGAAAGCGAGTCGCGGGGCAAAATCATCGACCCTGAGACCGGTTGCCAGCGCGGCTTCGACGTAGGCGATGCCGTCAGCGAGCGTGAAGGCGACCTCCTGCACCGCGGTCGAGCCTGCTTCGCGAATGTGATAACCGGAGATCGAGATCGTATTCCAATTCGGAACCTCGTGTTCGCACCAGGCAATGATGTCGGTGACGATGCGCAGTGAGGGGCGTGGCGGATAGATCCAGGTTCCGCGGGCGATATACTCCTTCAGAATATCGTTTTGAATGGTGCCATTCAGTTTTGAGAAATCGATGCCCTGCCGGCGCGCGACTGCAAGGTAGAGGGCGAGCATGGTCGAT
>JBEIMN010000107.1:0-8111 GCA_040378705.1 Acidobacteriota bacterium | reverse complement strand
GTAGTTGCAATTGGGTAGTTGCAATTGGATAGTTACAATTGGACAACTACAACTGAACAGTTACGATTGAAGATCTACAACTGGTTACTTGTAATAAGGCCACTATCTTCATTATCCGTGATCGACCCGAACCATCGCTGGTTCCGAGTCGACCCTTCTAAGGCTGGGCGAATCGCTTTCAGGCAATGTCCGGTATCAGCGCGCGATCGCCTTGAGCCGGCAGATGTTCAAAGTCTGCTTACTTAACACATATTAACGGTAAACGTAATTCTGGGGGTACTGACTATGTCAAGTGTTAGACGAATGTGGAGTGGTCATGCAGTCTTGCTGTTGATGGCCGTTTTGCTGTCGATGGCGCCGGGAGTGCTGGCGCAGACGACCTCGACGACGATACTCGGTGTGATCGCAGACTCGACTGGAGCGGTGATCAATGGCGCCAAGGTGACGGTGACCAACACCAGCACACGTGTCAGCCGTGAGGTGGTGACGAGCACGACCGGAGACTTCACGTTTCCGTTGGTTGATGTTGGCATCTACGATGTGATGGTCGATGCGCAGGGTTTCAAGACGGAGATTCGGCGCAACGTGATCGTCAACATCAACGAGAAGGTCCGCGTCGACTTTGCGATGCAGGTTGGTGCGGCATCGGACCGGGTCGAGGTGACGGCGGAGGGCGCGACACTTCGAACGGACGATGCGACGCTCGGCCAGACGATTGAGCAGCGTCGTGTCGAGGAGCTGCCACTCAACAATCGGAACATCGGCGCGCTCGCGATTCTGCAGCCGGGTGTGCAGTATGGACCGCGCAGCGGCACCGACGGTCAGGGATTCGGCCAGCGTCAGGGATCGCACGGTATTCCGATCCCGGGCGTCGGTCTCTCGTTTGTCGCCAACGGGCAGCGCGAGACCAACCAGCACGCGACGCTCGACGGAGTGGTGGCGACGGAGGCACGTGTCAACACGATTCCGTTCAGCCCGTCGGTCGAGGCGATTGCCGAATTCAAGGTACTCTCCGGCAGCTACTCGGCCGAGTATGGTTTCAACGCCGGCGCGCAGACGATCATTGTCACGCGGTCGGGCGGTAATGATTTCCACGGTTCGGCCTTCGAGTTCATTCGTAATGATGTCTTCGATGCGGAGAACTACTTCCAGAACTATTTCAACGCGCCGGGAGCGACTCGTTCAAAGAAGAACAGCCTGCGTCAGAACAATTATGGTGGAGTGCTGACCGGTCCCTTCGCGATTCCGAAGGTCTACAATGGTACGAACAAGACCTTTTTCATGTTCAACTACGAGGCGCGAAAGCGTCGCGATGGTGGATTGGCGCAGACGGCCAACCATCCACCGACTGCTTTCCGGAATGGTGATTTCAGTTCGCTGCTCGGTCTGCCGACCCCGGTTCGGATCGTCGATCCGCTGACGGGCGATCCATTTGCCGGGAATATCATTCCGACCAACCGGATCTCACCGGCAGCAAAAGAGCTGATGAAGTTCTGGCCGGAGCCGCAGCGTGTCAACGCCAATCCGCTGGTGGGCATCAACTACACCGGCTTCGAGCGGCGGACACTCGATGACACGCAGGTCTTCGGGCGGATCGATCATAACATCAGCGAGAATGACAAGATCTTCGCGCGATATGCCTTCAACGACGTGACCTATCGGGTCACCCCGGGCGACAACCCGAACTTCACCTACTTCGTCGCCGGTCGGAACCAGAACCTTGGTACGGCGTGGATCCACATCTTCAACCCGAATCTGATCAACGAGGTTCGGTATGGTTACAACCGTTCGGTCGACAACACGCTCAATAACCGCGCCAACACGAGCTTCGACGTCGAGACGCTTGGTCTGACGGGCTTCCGGGTCGTCAACGACGGCAACCGTAAGTTTACGACGCGCGAGACGGGGATCCCGACGATCTCGGTCAACGCCTTCTCGGCCCTCTCGGAGCAGGATGGCGGCAACGGGTTCGACTTCAACAATCTTCACCAGTTCAACGACAACGTGACCTGGGTTCACGGCAGCCACAGCACGAAGTTTGGCTTCGACTACCGCTGGGTAGCCCTTTACCGCGGCGCAGCGAACGTCCCGCGCGGCGGACTCAATTTCAACGGTGACGTCGCGAATAATGGTTTCGCCGCCTTCCTGCTCGGTTATCCAAGCACGACGACGACGCCGGAAGGCTTGCCGCTGACCGAGACGCGGCAGCAGCGCTATGCCGCCTATGCGACCGATGACTGGAAAATTTCGCGCAAACTGACCCTCAACATGGTGTGCGCTGGGAGTACAACACGCCGGCGGTTGACGTCAAGGGTCTCTGGCGCTCACTCAGCTTCGATACGAGGACTGGTGGTCTGCCAACGGTCATTCCAAATATCGGGACGGAGTACCAGTTCTACAAACCGCAGAAGGCGCTCTTCATGCCACGGTTGGGCTTCGCTTATCGGCCCTCCGACAACTGGGTTATTCGTGGTGGCGGCGGTATCTACAATAACGTCCACCAGCTGAACAACTACACGATCCTCAACCTCAATCCGCCGAAGTCGGGAACGAGCAACTTTGCCAACAGCGCGACCGGCGGCAAGATCACCAACTCGGCGACCCAGCCGGTCCTCACCTTCGCTGCGCCGTTTGGTGTGGTCAATCCGACAAGCGCGACGGGTATCAACGCGCTCAATCCGGACAACCCGCAGCCGAGCGTCGCCCAGTGGAGTCTCGATGTCCAGCGTCGTCTGCCGTTCGACATCGTTCTCTCGGTCGGCTACGTCGGCAACAAGGGCTCGCACCTCGACCAGACGGTCGAGGTGAACGCTCCGGCGCCGTCGATTCTGTCAAACCCGAACGGGCGCCGTCCGATTCCGTTCTTCGCCGATGGGGTCAACGGGCCGACGCGGCCGCTCAACCGGCTGCGCTGGCTGACCTCGGATGGGAATTCGTGGTACCACGCGCTGCAGGTCAACGCGCAGAAGCGTTTCTCGCAGGGGCTGCAGATGAACATCGCCTACACGTGGGGCCGGGCGATGGGTGAAGGTTACGGCCGCAACGAGGGTGGCGGCGCCATCCCCAACTCATACCAGAATCCGTTCAATCGGGCGGCGGAGAAGACCCGTTATGGGTTCGACTTCCAGCACAGCGCGGTGATCAGCTTCCTCTATGAGCTGCCGACCCCGGGAGCGCTCAACAAGGGATTCGGCAAGCAGATCTTTGGTGGCTGGCAGATGAATGGTATCGTCGTGCTCCGTTCAGGGCTGCCGTTCTCGGTGACCCAGAACAACACGATCAACACGATCGAAGGGCACGTCCGGCCCGATCTGATCAGTGATGCCAAACTTTCAAGCCCGACGGTCGACAAGTGGTACAATCCCGATGCCTTCCGCGTCGTGACCTGCCAGCAGCCAGGAGCGGCGACCGATGCCGGGCGCGCGCTCAATCAGTACCTTGCCGGATTCTGCAAATATGGCAGCGCCGGACAGGGAATCCTCGAAGGTCCCGGATTCAAGAACGTCGACTATTCGCTGATCAAGAATATTACGATCAAGGATGATCTGCGGCTGCAGTTCCGGGCGGAGATCTTCAACATCTTCAACACGCCACAGTTCGGAACCCCGAACGCGGGGCTCAACGCGGCGACGGCCTTCCTGCCAACGACGGCCGGTGGAGCCTTCCCGACCCAGGTGACGCCGTCACGCGGCCCCGGGTCGATCGCCAACATTGTCGCCCCGATGCGGCAGATGCAGTTTGGATTGAAACTTATCTTCTAGTGACGGGGTAGTGACGGGTAGTGACGGGGCAGCCCGTCTAAACCAGAGGGGGATCTGCGGAGCATCGTCTTCCCGGATCCCCTCTCTCTTTCCCGGCATTTTGATCATACATAATAAGAAAGACAAACCAGGAGGATATCGAGCTATGTCCAATCGTCGCAATTTTCTACAGGCAATGTCGAGCCTGCCCTTCATCGGGTCGGTCTTTAAGAATGAAGCGGTGGCCGCGCCCGTGGCGCGCAACTTTTTCAAGGAGCTGGGAGTCCGTCCATTCATCAATGCTGCTGGCACCTACACGACACTGACGGCATCGCTGATGCACCCGGAGGTGATGGCGGCCATTAACTATGCGTCGACGACCTTCGTGCCACTCAATGATCTGCACGACGCGGTCGGCAAGCGGATCGCGTCGCTGGTCGGCTGTGAAGCAGCGATGGTCACCTCCGGCGCGGCGGCCGCCCTGACAGTCGGGACCGCTGGCATCGTCGCCGGAAAGAATCCCGAGTGGATCAGGAAGATTCCGGATCTGGCGGGCACCGGGATGAAGAATGAGGTGATCGTTCAGAAATCGCATCGCAACGGCTACGACCATGCTGTCCGCAACTGCGGGATCCGGCTGATCGAGGTTGAGACGGCGGAGGAGATCGAGCGGGCGATCAACGAGCGAACGGCGCTGATGTTCTTCTTCAATGACGCCGAACCGCGCGGTCAGGTGAATCTGGAAAAGTTTGTCGCGATCGCGAAGAAGCATAACCTTCCGGTGCTCAATGACGCGGCGGCAGATGTTCCGCCCAGTGAGCATCTTTCAAGGTATACGAAGATGGGGGTCGATCTGGTCGCCTTCTCGGGCGGCAAGGGAATACGCGGACCGCAGAGCGCCGGGCTGCTGCTCGGTCGCAAGGATCTGATCGAGGCGGCGCGACTCAACTGTTCACCGAACAGCGACAGCATCGGACGCGGCCTGAAGGTCAACAAGGAGGAGCTGCTCGGCATGATGGTCGCCGTCGAGGTCTACCTCAAGCGCGATGCGGCGGCGGAATGGAAAGAATGGGAGCGGCGCGCCAAGGTTGTGATCGATGCGGCGACCGCGGCCAATAAGGCCGTGGCGGGTGAAGTCTATGTCCCGCCGATCGCCAATCACGTCCCGACGGTGCGGATCAAGTGGGAGAAGTCGGCGCTCAATCTGACCGCCGATGAGGTGCGCAAGCGCATGAAGGAGGGGACACCCTCAATCGAGATCACCCCGGGCAGCACACCCGCTGCCGAGGCGACACAGTCCTTCTCGATCGGGATCTGGCAGTTGCAGCCGGGTGAGGTCGATATCGTCGCGAAGCGGCTCAAAGGAGCGCTGGTCTAGTTAGCTGACCGGGTGGTGGGGGCCGCCGGCCCCCACCCATAAACAGACCTGGCCGCCCCGGTCAGCAGGCGCTTCTGATCAGGCCGGCAGCCACCGTGTTGTTGGTCGCTTCGTCGATCATCACAAACGTTCCGGTCGCCAAAGACTGGTCGAAGGTATCGGTCGCAATCTGTTTCTGCAAAGAGATCACGACCTGTCCGATCGCGTTCATCCCCAGAATCTTGTTGTCGACGACGTGGGACAGAGTTTCAATATCCAGCACCTGTTTGACATCCCTGACTTTAGCGTAGACAGTGTTGGTCGCGTGACGCAGCACATATTTGCGCGAGGTGGATAACGGATCGGCGTCAAGCCAGCACAAATCGGCCGAAAGTTGTCTGGCGAGGGTTGGGGCAGGCTCATCGTGGGCGATGATCAGGTCGCCGCGTGAGACATCAACGTCCTCTTTCAAAGTCAGGGCAATCACATCACCCGCCTGCGCGAAGGCGACCCCCTCGTCATCATCAGCCGACCGTTCGCCATTGGAGATATGGATCTCGGCGACGGTGGCGGTTGATCCACCGGGCAGAACCCGGACCTGCTGACCGATGCGGATGACGCCGCTCTCGACACGCCCCAGATAACCACGGAATCCATCAGCGCCACTGCCATCCTGACGTGCGACGTACTGTACCGGAAATCGCATCTCTTCGAGCACCTGCCGCGGGCCCGTATCGAGCGATTCGAGCCATTCCAGCAGGGAAGGGCCCTCGTACCACCCGAAGCGCTTGCTGCGGGTCACGACATTGTCCCCGAAGAGCGCCGAGACCGGAAAGAGCTGCGGAGTCGGCAGGCCGAGAGTTGTCGCCAGCCGTTCGATGGCCACCCCGATGCGGTTGAACACCTGTTGATCATAGCCAAGGAGATCCATCTTGTTGACGGCGACCACGACGTGGCGTAGTCCAAGCAGCTTGACGATTGCCGTGTGCCGTTTGGTTTGCGGAAGCAGCGTCGCCGGATCGGAACTCAGATCAACGCGTGTCGCGTCGACAAGGATGATGGCGACATCCGCCTGCGAGGCACCCGTCACCATGTTGCGTGTGTACTGCTCGTGTCCGGGTGTGTCCGCGACGATGAATTTCCGACGTGGAGTCGCAAAATAGCGGTAGGCGACATCGATCGTGATCCCCTGTTCACGCTCGGCCTCGAGCCCATCCGTCAGGAGGGCCAGATCGACTGCGGCGTCTTCGGCGGTGACCCGCGCATATTTGGTTTTAGACAACGACGAGAGCTGATCGGTCAGCACGGATTTGCTGTCATAAAGCAGCCGGCCGATCAGCGTGCTCTTGCCGTCATCAACGCTGCCGCAGGTGATGAAGCGGACGACGCCCTGGTAATCATTCTGAAATCGGTTGATTCCCATTAGAAATATCCCTCTTTCTTGCGGCGTTCCATCGATGATTCACTCGTCTGATCATCCATTCGCGTCGCGCCGCGTTCGGTAATGTCGGTGATGACTGTTTCGGCAATGATCTCGGCTGGATTGCCGGCCGTGCTCAGGACGGGGCAGGTGCAACTGATATCGCCCACGGTTCGGAAACGGACGCTGAGAAGCTCGCTTGTTTCATCGGCCGCCCGTGGAGTCAACGGGGTGACGGCCATGAGCAGCCCGTTCTTCCTCACGACTTCGCGGGTGTGTGCATAATATATCGACGGCAGCGACAGATTTTCGCGGGCAATGTATTGCCACACATCCAGCTCTGTCCAGTTGGAGATCGGGAAGACGCGCATGTTCTCGCCGCTGGCAATCCGTGAATTGTAGAGGTTCCATAATTCGGGACGCTGGGCCTTGGGGTCCCACTGACCAAATTCGTCGCGAAATGAGAAGATCCGCTCCTTGGCGCGGGCCTTCTCTTCGTCGCGGCGGGCGCCGCCCATCAGGGCGTCGAAGCGGTGCTTATCGATGGCCTCGAGCAGGGTGGTCGCCTGGGCCGCGTTGCGGGAATCGGTCTCCCGGCGCAGCCTGACGCTGCCGCGTCGAATCGAATCCTCGACATACTCGACAATCAGCCGCGCTCCCGATTCTTTGACGATCTCATCGCGAAACTGGATCACTTCGGGATAGTTGTGGCCGGTATCGATGTGCAACAACGGAAACGGCAGGGTAATTGGCCGCTTGCCAAAGCGGAAAGCCTTGCGGGCGAGGTGGAGCATGACGATCGAATCCTTGCCGCCTGAAAAGAGCATGGCCGGATTTGCCGCCTGTGCAACCACCTCACGAATGATGTAGATTGATTCAGCTTCCAGCCAATCGAGGTGTTCGTTATTCAAGGTATTCAATGCGCCAGGTTCTGAATGGATGAATTTCTGTTCGGTTAGCATATGTTACTTTGGTTATTTTAGTTACTTTGGTTATTTCTGATTACTGGCGTGCAGTCCGCATTCCTTCCTCTGGCTGGTGAGCCACCACCAGCGTCCGGCCCGGACGTCCTCGCCAACCCTGATTGGGCGCGTACACGGTTCGCAGCCAATGCTTGGGTACCCCTGCGTATGGAGTGGATGAATCGGGACGGATCTGGTTTGGAGGTAGCTCCAGACATCATCCGCGGTCCAGTCGCAGATGGGATTGAACTTTGTTATTTTTCGCACCTCATCCCATTCCTCGAATGGAAGATCGCCGCGGGTGATGGCCTGTTCGCGCCGCTGGCCGGTCACCCAGGCCCCCGCGCCGTGATTGGCCACGGCGAGCGGTCTGACCTTGCGGGCATCGCAGCAGGCTTTGCGGGCCTCTTCGCTCTCGTAGAAGCCGTTGACGCCATATCGGTCGACCACTGCCGCGACGTCGGCCGCGACCGGTTCGACCTGTTCAATCCTGATCCCATAATGCTTTTCGACGCGCGCCGTCATCTCGACGGTCTCGCGATGGAGCCGTCCCGTCGCCAGGGTAAAGATGCGAATATTGACGCGCGCCCTGACCACCGCGTCGGTCACGACCATATCTTCAGCCGCGAGGC
>JBEIMN010000106.1:0-8142 GCA_040378705.1 Acidobacteriota bacterium | reverse complement strand
TAAAAATGCTGTAAAAGATTCGTTTTTCCAACTGGGCCACATTGGCTCAATCAGTAGGCGTGGGGCCCATTCAGGCGTTCTGCCCATTCAGGTGTTCTGAAGGAACACCACATCAGGGTTGATTGGCCACGGGTCTTTCATTCAGGAATATGCGGCGTTCCTTCAGAACACCTTCGTTGTGGTATCCCCGAACCCTCTGTGACTTTTTAGCTTCCCGAAACAAAATCCCGAAGCCCCAATTCCGAATTCGGAGTGGCAAAAATTGATCTTGAGGCGATATTATACCCAATCACCGCGAAATTGTGGTTTGGGCGCCAAAATTTCAGACCGAAAAGTTCGCCGGACGTGGGCACTTCGAGCGATTTCGTGGTAGTTTATGTCTGCGACGGACCGGGTTTTTCATTCGACAACTAAAAATATTAATATCTGATCAGAGCCAGGGAGATGACCGAGTGGGTGAAGGTGTGCGGCAGGGAAACTGGCTGGGAGAGGCCGCAACCGATTTTGACCGAGTCCGCGACTATCTGGCAGTTGAACCAGGAGATCGATTCCGTGGAGTTTATGAGCAAAACCATCCGATTTTTTATCGTCCTCTTGTTTTTTATAATGCCGGTGATGAGTGGATGTCGAGCGAAGCAGATCGATCCGACTGGAAGCTGGAGTGGGACGGTTCGTAATCCATCGGGTGAGGATGTCGCCTTCACGCTTGAAGTCAGTCGCGAAGGGGACGATTATCGTGGCACGCTCCGAAATGGAGAGTCTCGGACCGTTTCGACCGGTGGAAGCTGGGATGGGAAGAGGATTCGGTTCGCATTCGACTACTATGATGGTGAGTTGACGGCGACGATTGACGGCGATACGGGCGATACTCTTCGGGGACAGTTTATCCGCCAGTGGCAGAAGAAGACACTGACGCGTGAGATGGTCGGGAGTCGCGACAAGGGCGAGGTTCGGGCTGGGGCTGGAATTCCGGCAGGGGCGGCGGTTGGCGGGCCACTGACCGGGGACTGGGTACTGGCGGTTGGGATTGCGCCCGCGCAGCGGTATTGGCGGGCGACTCTTCGTCAGGATGGAAGCCGCCTGATCGGCACGATCATTCCGGTCAGCGGGGACTGGGGCCAGCTCTCTGGAAGCGTGACCGGAGACGGGTTTGTCATCAGCAATTTTGACGGTATCAATTCGCGCCTTTTGAAGGGGCGGATCCGCCCGGATGGTCGCTTTGAGGGGATTGTCGATCTTGGTCTCTTCGATCCCGTCCGCCCGGTCGTCGGTGAGCGGCTCGATGGCGGTAATGCCGCGAGCGTCGCCAATCTGCCGGATCCGAACAACTACACGCGTCTTGCCAATCCGGCAGAGCCCTTCAGGTTCGCCTTTCCGGATCTGTCCGGGAAGATAATCGCGGCGACCGATGAGCGGTTTCGAAACCGGGTTCAGATCCTTTCGATTACCGGAAGCTGGTGTCCGAACTGCCACGAAGAGGCGCCGCAGCTGCAGGAATACTACGATAAATATCACAGTCGCGGCCTCGATGTCGTCGCGCTCGCCTTTGAGTATACAGGCGATCCGGCGCGTGACCTCGAGAAGCTGAAAATCTTTGGCGAGCGGCACCATCTGACCTATCCGCTGCTTCTTGCAGGGACGACAGAGGACGGGGACGTTGCGAAGAAGCTTCCGCAGCTGGTCAATTTTGGAGCCTATCCGACGACCATCTTCATTGGCCGGGACGGGCTGGTGAAGCGGATTCACACCGGTTTCGAGGGTAAGGCAACCGGAGAGCGGCACACGCGTCTCAAAGCGGAGTACGTGGAACTGATCGAGACTCTGCTGGCTGAATAGTCTGTGGTCGGGGTGGTCGGCTGATGAGGTCAGATGCTCTCCGGCGGCTTGTAAAGATGAAAAATATTTGCAAAGAGAGAAAACCAGGAGGACTCAATGAAGGATAAGATCAATCGTCGCGACTTTATGCGGCAGAGTGCGGTTACGGGAGCGGCGCTTGGACTGGGTGCAAACACGGCACGGGCGTCGGTCTTCAACTATGACCGCGCCAACAGTCCGGCGGAAAAGATCACGCTTGGATTCATCGGTGTCGGTTCGCGCGCACATCAGGTTATGGATGATGTGCTGAGCATGCCGGGTTTCGAGATTGTCGGGCTTTGCGATGCCTACCAGGGCCGCATACAGCGCGCGCTCGAGCGCACGGGCGGACGTCCGAAAGTATACCGTGATCACGCAGAGTTGCTCGCCGCCCCGGGTATTGACGCCGTCTACATCGGAACCCCGGATCACTGGCACAAGGATCACGCGATCGCCGCGCTCGAAGCCGGCAAGGATGTTTATCTTGAGAAGCCGCTGACCTACACTGTCGCCGAAGGGCTCGAGATCATCGCTGCCGTCAAAAAGAGCGGCCGTATCCTCCAGGTTGGGAGCCAGAACATCAGTACGCCGATCCAGCAGAAGGCTCGTCAAGTGATCGCCTCCGGGCGGCTTGGCCAGATTACGATGATTCGGGCGAGTATCAATCGGAATTCGGCTGGTGGCTCCTGGGTCTATCCGATCCCGCCTGATGCGAGCGAAAAGACGATCGATTGGGCAAAGTTTCTCGGCACGGCGCCGAAGCGCCCCTTCAGCCCTGAGCGTTTCTTCCGCTGGCGTTGTTTCCAGGACTATTCGGGAGGCATGGCGACGGACCTCTTCGTCCACCTGATGACGACGATCCACTACCTCATGCAGGCGCAGGCGCCGGACATGGTCGTTGCCGCCAGTTCGCTCTATCGATGGAAGGATGGGCGCGACGTCGGTGACACGATCAATGCCATACTTCAGTATTCGGAGGGCTTCACCGTCAATCTGAGCGGAACCTTCAACAATGAATCTGGTGGCGAGCAGGGATTCCAGGTTCTGGGGACGAAGGGAAGTATGACGATCGGGCGTCGACTGAGTATCGTCTCGGAGGTCGACGATGACGACAATGGCTGGATCGTCGATTCGTGGCCGAGCGAGCTGCAGAAAGCCTACTATCGTGATCCGAAGGTGATCGCGAAGGAGCGACCGAATCGCTGGGATCCGACCGTCGCGGCGGAGGAGGAGAGCTGGCGCGGGCTTGGTCGTAATTCGACCGCCCTCCACCTCGAGAACTTTGTCAGCGCGGTCAAGTCGCGGAAACAGCCGGTCGAGGATGCGCTGGCTGGCCATCGGGCGGCGGCCGTTCCCCATATGATCAACCTGGCGGCAAAGCAGAACAAGCCTGTCTATTGGGATCGGATGACGGACAATCTGAAGGCCTGAAGTCCAGGCAGCACCACCAGGTAGCCCAGGTACCTGGAAGAAGTGGCGGTGGAGAGTCGGGCCCCCGACCTCTCCACCGACCTCGCCCATATCCGTTTTCATCTTTTACAAACATGAATCGAATCGGCACGTTATTCATTTTTTCAGGGACGATACTGTTCCTGTTCGTAACCATGTCCTGTCGGTCAATGGAAGAATCGGCGCCGGCGGCGACGCCGGTTAGTGGTGCCGGCCGGGATGCGGCCGAGCTTCCGGAGCGTGGAGCGATCGAGGCGTCGATCCGGCGGCTTGTAACCTATGATGGTTGCAGTGATCTGACGACAGACCTTCGTCTGACGGCGACCGATGCCGCAGGTAAGCGTGAGCAGATAGATCTCCGCGTGCAGCGCCGTTTTGACGACACTGCGTCGCAGACTTTTCTGAGGGTTCTTGCTCCGGCGGATGAGATCGACAAGGCGATCCTCGCGATTCAGAGAAAGGATCAGCCGACGGAGGCTTTTTCGTGGTTGCCGGGACTGAAGAAGCTGGCAAAGCTCTCATCCGGCCGCTCGCTCGGATTTCACGGGGCGCGTGTGACGGTGCAGGAGTTGCTTGGGCTGGAGTTGGGGCAATATACCTGGCAGGTCGAAGGGCTTTCAAAGGAGGCGACTGGCGAGTCGCTGGTGAAGGTGGCCTTTGCGGAGAGGCCCGATTTCGGGCTGGCTTTTCCGAAGATTACCGGTTACTTCGATCGGAGCAGCCTGCTCCCTGTCCGCTTTGAGCTCTTATCGGCATCCGGTGAGATTCTGAAACGGATTGTTGTCGGGAAGATTGAATCGATCGAATCGCGCCAGACGCTGACCCGCCTGACGATCGAGGATATCAGCCAGAAGCTGCTTCTGACGCTCGATACCAGTAAGGTCGATTACGATCGTGGGTTGAAGTTGGAGGAGTTTACGGAAGATCGTTTGAAGCGAACTGTCTCGGCGGCGGCTGGACGTGTCGACAGTGCAAAGGGACACTAATGATCAGATCGATCATCGTTCGCCCACGCCTTGTTCTGCTGGTGGTTATCGCCATCTCGACCCTTGCCGCGTTTGGTCTGCGGCAGGGGCTGACGCTTGATGCCTCACCCTTTACCTTCATCGAGCGTGGAGGTTCGGCACTCGCCGATTATCAGCGTTCGCAGGACTATTTTGGGTCGGACGGATATCTGATCGTCGCCCTCGTCGATCGGGATATCTTCGATCCGGCGACGTTGAAACGGTTGCGAAGACTTCACCAGCAGGTTGCCGGAATGGCTGGAGTGGTCGAGATTCTCAGTCTGAGCAACGTCCCGTACGCGCGCGCCATGGCCGATGGCGCCTCGCTCGAGACGCTTCTGCCGGGCAATCTGGATGATCAGAGCGAGGCTGGCCAACTGGTTGCCAGGCTGGCGGAGGCAAGGGCGATCGCGACCGGAGACCGCCTCTACGTCGGAAGCATCGTCTCAGCCGATGGGCGGACCGCTTCACTCAATATTCGCTTTGACGCCGCGCTGCCATCGCCGCAGCGGAACGAATTGACGCGCGCTATTTATGAAGCAAGCCGCGCCGCCGGCTTCGAGCAGGCATATTTTGCCGGTGATCCGTTCACACAATGGCGTGCGGTTGAGGCGATCCGGCGTGATCTGACCCTCTTTCTGCCCCTGACGCTCCTCCTGATCGCCGGGCTTCTCTGGCGAAGCTTTCGTTCATTCCACGCCGTCCTGCTGCCGTTGCTGACGATCGGTCTCGGGCTTCTCTGGTTGCTGGGACTGATGGCTTCTCTGCACGCCCATTTCACAAGTCTCGCCCTCATGCTGCCGACGCTCATGCTGGCGATCGGCTGCTCCTACATGATCCACGTCGTCAACCAGATCGGATTGATCGCGGAGGAGCGTGGCGGGGCCGACCGGGTTGCGGTTGTCAGGGAGGGTGTCGAGTTCATCGCGCTTCCAGTCATCGTTTCGGCGCTGACGATCATTGCCGGGTTTCTCTCCCTCTCGTTTACCAACATTCCGGCGATTCGCGAAACCTCGATCTATGCTGCGATTGGCGCCGCCTTCACCATGATCCTCTCGCTGACCTTTCTGCCAGCCTGTATGATTCTGATGCCCGGGACAGGTGTTACCCTCAAGGTTGGGCTGCGGGGTGGAACGGTGAGGATGCTTGAGCGCGTCGGCCGCTGGGCGACCGGCAGCCAGTGGATACTCTACCTCGCAACCGCTGCAATCGTCATCATCAGCCTGGTCGGAATCGGACGAATCGTGATCGACATCGACTACTTTCATTTCTTCAAGCCGAACTCGGAGACGAGCGTCGGTCTTGACGAGATAAATCGGCGTCTTTCGGGAGCGGTCACTTTTACCATGGTCGTTGAAGGTGATCGACCAGACGCGATTGTCGACCCGCAGGTTATTGGGCGGCTTGCCAGACTGCAGCAGCGGATGGAGAGTTACCGCGATCCCAACGGACGAGGCGTCGACCGGACGTTGTCGGCGGCAGACTTCATTAGCCACATCCATCGCTCCTTCAACCATCACGATCCGTCAGCCGGGGTGCTCCCGGCGGATAGGGCGACGCTGGATGAACTTCTCTCTGATCGTGATCAGTTGCGTGGTTTTCTGTCACCGGACGGACGCGCGGCAAAGATCCTGGTTCGCTCGAATCTCTCCGGATCACAGTCGATGGCGGCCGCCGTCCGTGATCTTGAACGGCAGGGAAGGGAGATCTTTCCCGATCTGCGCGTCTATGCGACCGGAACCATGGTCCTGCTCAACCGGACCTCTGACACCATTGCCGCCGAGCAGCGATTCAGTGTCACCTTGGCACTGCTGACCATTTTTCTGATGCTCGCGCTCCTCTTCCGCTCACTTCGAGTTGGTATGACCGCGCTGGTTCCCAACCTGATTCCAATCCTCTTCTTTTTTGGCTTCATGGGATGGAGTGGGATCCCGCTCAACCTGACGACGAGTCTCGTTGCCAGTGTCGTGCTTGGTCTGGCGGTCGATAATGCCGTTCAGTTCATCGTCAGATTTCGGCGACTCCAGCGCGAGAACGAGCCGATTGCCGAGGCGATCATCAAAAGCATGCGCTATTCCGGCCGGCCGATAATCTATGCCAACATCGCGATTGCCGCGACATTTACGATATTTGCCGCGTCGAACTTTCAGCCGATCGGGTCGTTCGGGCTCCTCTCGGCGGTGACGATTCTTGGTTGCCTGGTCGAAGATCTGGTTCTCCTCCCGGCGCGCCTCACCTCCCCGGTCTTCAAGATCTGATCTCCCAGGCCGAATTGTCGCGGAGAACCGTCGAGAGGAGCATGGTATGAAGTCCGTGACCGGAGCGTGAAGCACGAATGTGGCCAAGTATTGGCAGCCCGCATAGCGCGATGTCGCCGATGATGTCGAGTATCTTGTGGCGAACGAACTCATCGCGGAAGCGGAGCGGGTCCGGATTGAGAATTCCCTCCGGAGTGAGGGCGATGGCGTTATCGAGTGACCCGCCCCGGGCGAGGCCGTTCTGGCGGAGCATCTCCAATTCGTGGACGAAACCGAATGTTCGCGCGGAGGCGATCTCGCTGATGTAGGATTCGCGGCTCAGACCGATCTCGAGCGTCTGATGGCCGATCATTGGATGTTCAAAGTCGATTTCGCAACTGATTCGGAACTCCTCGGCCGGCTCGATCGACATGACACGGTTCTTATCCGTCACCTCGACACGCTTCAGTATCCGGAGATAGTTGCGCGAGGCCAGCAGCTCGGCCACTCCGGCCAGTTCGATCAGCTCGACCCACCGCCGACTGCTGCCGTCGAGAATCGGTACCTCGAGCGAGTCGACATCGATTATCGCGTTGTCGATCCCGCATCCATAAAGCGCCGAGAGCAGGTGTTCGACCGTCGAGATCATGACGCCGGACTTCATCAGTGTCGTCGCGTAGCTGACGTGCGTCACATTCTGCGGGCTGGCGGGAATCTCGAACAGATCGAGGTCGCTCCGGCGGAAGAGGTATCCGGTATAGGCTGGCGCAGGCCTCACCGTCACCGACACCGGTGAATTGGAGTGGAGCCCGACGCCCTCACTTGAAAAACTTTTAGCAATCGTCGTCTGTTTCAGTGCCATGCTTCCCCTTCACTTCAATAATGAACCAAGTCGGAAACCATGCAATTGCCGTTCCGGAAGCGGTTTTGGAAGGGACGATCGACTAAGTTGATGGTAGCCGGCAGGTTACAGCAATCTGACGATCTCGCGGGCGGCAATCCGAGTTGCTGACGGGCAACAACCCGCCCGATAACTGTGGTAACGGAGCGAATCACTCTCCCCGAACTCAATTTCGGCCCCCGCAACTCTGTCACCAGGTGCGCGGCCACGTGCTTAAAAAATTTGGAAAAAAATTGGAAAAAATTTGCTCTTGATCATTAAAAGAGTTCTGCATTATGATGGGTCGCACTTGATGATCCACTCCCAACTCCCCCTGTTGGCGCAGGCCCGATTTTTCCAGACAGATTTTATTACCGATGTCCGAAGATACCGCTCGATTCGATCAATACCACCTCTGCAAAAGGCGGAGACCTGTCAATCAGCAGGAGGGTGACGAAGGCTTGTTTGCCGCTGAATATACCAGGCAGATCGGCCCGTCCCGAATCGATCGGGCGATGAATGTCCGCATCCTTGACGGCGAGATCCTGGCAAGCCCAGGTACTCCGCCCACGCTCATTCCGACCATTGTTCGTGAGATTGTCGGAAATGTCGGCAATGCTCCACGCCGCGGGCTCCAGTCGTCGGTTAGACACCTGATTGCTGCACTGTTGCCGCAAGCCACGCGCGATTCCGGCATCTGGGTCGTTAATGAATGGAC
>JBEIMN010000105.1:0-8164 GCA_040378705.1 Acidobacteriota bacterium | reverse complement strand
GTGATAGAAACGACGCGCGCCCCAGCTCACGGCGTGAAGCGTCCGTGTCTCGACCTGATGAACTATTCCGCCAAGGTGATCGTTGAAGCGGAAGCTCTCCCGCGCCACCATTCCGTCACGGTTCGCCAGATCGACCTGGTAGACGATTGATCGGCTCTCTGGCCGATATTCGGCGACCGGAATCCAGATGAAGCGCCCGTCGTAATCGATTCCGCCTGGATGATAGATCGATCCTTCTCCGATCCGCAGATCTTCAAGCAGTTGCCCCTGGTCGTTGAATTTGAAGAGGTGGCCGATTCCGGCGCCTTCGTCGCGATCAGCTCCTCCGACAGGCTCGCGATATCGACGGGTTTCGCGTGTCACCTCGACCGATGACAGATAGAATTCTCTGCCCACCCTGACCATTCCCTGTGGGTGGTGGGTGTTGAAGCGGAGTGGAATGGCGGCCGTCTGGCGCCATCCCGATCCCGGGCCGGTCTTTCGTCCACTAATCTTCTGAAATATCCGGCTAACCGCTCTTCCAGGGGCCCTTACCGAGCGTAGACTTACCCATCGCGCGCCGTCACTGATGGCTGGCAGCAGGCTTGTCACCAGGATGATCGGCAGTATAAAGATTCGGGGCCATCCCCTTTTCACCGCCTTCACTTCAATAAGCATCATCGTCACTCCCTCGATCAGACTTTCGATTCCGAAGATCAGAGGATATGATAAAATTTTGTCTTCGTCGCGCACAGTCGGCCGATCACCGTTGGCCCGGGTCAGGAATTTTCTCAATGGAGTCAGAATGCGTATTACGAGAGTCTACACCAAAACAGGGGATGCCGGAGAGACATCACTGGTCGATGGCAGTCGGGTCAGCAAGGCGGATGCGCGTGTCGCCGCTTATGGAGATGTCGACGAGTTGAACTCATACCTCGGGCTGGCGCGGATCGACCTTGCAGACTCCGAGTTGGAGGGGATGCTGGGAGTGATCCAGAACGAGCTCTTCATTCTTGGCGCGGATCTGGCAAGTCCGCTCGCGATCGCGGTACCGCGAATCGACGTCGAGATGGTCGCCGGCCTCGAGCGTGCGATCGACAAGCTGATGGAGGAGCTCGCGCCGTTGCGGGAGTTCATCCTGCCCGGTGGAACGCGTGGCGCGGCTCAGTTGCACATCGCGCGGACGATTGCGCGGCGGGCTGAACGGCTGGTGGTGACACTCGCTGCCCAGACGGAGATCAACCAGCCGGCACTAATCTATCTCAACCGCCTCTCCGACCTCCTCTTCGTCATGGCACGGGTTGCGAATCAGCGCGCCGGAACCACTGAGGCGTCGGCGAACTTCAGCGCCCGCAGTCGGTAATCGGATGTCCTATCCCGCCCACTTTCCCTTCATTCGGGTGCTGAGTTTTGTGGAGGCCGGCTCGTGGTAGAATTTCCGCCGATTTCCCGTTATATTTACTCTTCATTTCCGGCAGTGCCGGATCTCCCCGTGCAAAGTCGCCGGGTCGCTCCAATTTCAATGATCATGATCGAATCACTAGTGGCTGGAATATTGAATCGGGATACACGCGCGGTGGCGCGTGCAATATCGATTATCGAGAACGGGGATCCCGGCGCGAGTGAGATTCTGAAGGGCATTCACGGTCAAACGAGCCGCGGTCTGACCGTCGGAATTACCGGTGCGCCGGGATCGGGCAAATCCTCACTGGTCGATCGGCTTGCGCTTCATTATCGGGAGCTTGGGCATCGGGTTGGAATCCTTGCCATCGATCCATCAAGCCCTTTTACCGGTGGAGCGCTCCTCGGTGATCGGATTCGGATGCAGGGACTGGCGGGAGACGAGGGTGTCTTTATCCGTTCGATGGCGACGCGCGGGACGCTTGGTGGTCTCGCCCGCGGAACGATCGAGGCGGCAGATGTGCTCGCGGCCGCAGGCTATGATCGAATACTGATCGAAACGGTCGGAGTTGGTCAGGATGAGGTTGAAATCGTCAAAGCCGCCGATATCACCGTCGTTGTCCTTGTCCCGGGGATGGGTGATGACATTCAGGCGATCAAGGCCGGGATCATGGAGATTGGTGACATCTTCGTCATCAACAAATCGGAGCGCGAAGGGGTCGAGCGGACAGAACGCGAACTGATTGGGATGCTCGAAATGTCGGATCGTGCGGATGGCTGGCAGCCGCCGATTGTCCGAACCGTTGCGATCCGCAATATTGGAGTCGAGGCGCTGGCGCAGTCGATCGGGAAGTACGCGAAGGAGATTGCCGCGGCCCCTGTGACTTCACCAGGCAGGGTCGAAGTCGCCTCACAGCGATTGCTTGGGATGATCGCTGAAAGGTTGCTGCGCAGTTTTCGCGAGAGCCATCTGCCGGCGGAACGTTTGCGAGCGCTGGCCACCGCGATCGTTCAGCGTGAGGTCGATCCTTACACGGTCGCTGATCAGCTCTTCTCCGTACCCGAGGGAGAGCCAGAAGAGCCAGGGGAGCCAGAAGAGCCAGGAGAGAAGCGTGATAAGCCTGCGAAGAGCCGGCATCTGCAGCACCTGGGGGTCGCCGTCGTCTCGATCGACGAGGCGCTGAAGTTCTGGCGGGACGGGCTCGGGCTCGAACTTCACGAGGTCGAAACGGTCTCCGATCAGGGAGTGCGGGTCGCGATGCTTCCGGTGGGTGATAGCCGCATCGAGCTGCTCGAAGCAACCGGGGATGAGACTCCGGTCGGAAAGTTTTTGTCCCGGCGCGGAGCTGGAATCCATCATCTCTGCGTCGAGGTTGCCGATCTTCCGGCCAGCCTTGAAAAATTGAAGGCTGCCGGTATTCGATTGATTGACGAGGAGCCACGCCCCGGGGCGGGGGGCGCGCTGGTCGCCTTTGTCCACCCGGCATCGACCGGCGGAGTGCTTCTCGAACTGACGCAGAGTCAGAGCTGACCAACCGATCAGCTGATAGATTCCGTTACCCAGGATTTCCGTAAGTCGAGAGTTTAGTCTGTGTCTACAATGAAGGAGATTGTCTTGAAATCAAACCATTCGCGGTTCATCGCCATCCTGCTCAGCCTCCAACTGATTGCTGTTCAGGGGTGCTCTCTTTTTGGCAAAAGTGATTACACCACCCTCGACGTCAAGGACGTGATCGTCATGGTCGAGGATCTTCCGGACATGCAGAAGCGGACTCTTGCCCAGAGCGAGACGGCACGCAAGCAGTTGATCGAGCAGTTCAAGAAAGCCTACACGCTTGCCCTTGGTGCGGAAGCTGAGAAGCTGGACAAGACGGATGGCTTCAAGAAGCGTCGTGCCCTGAGCGAAGATCAGGTGCTTGCCAACGAGTTCTCGCGCAGTAATCTCGATTTCAATCTCTCAAACGAGGAGCTGACCCGGTACGCGGATCAGAACAAGGCCCAGTTTGAGGTCGATTACGCGGTGATCACGGACGGCGCTGATCAGAAGGCGACCGACGAACAGAAGGATCTCCTCAAGCTGCAGTGGGCGGACATGAAAGTGCGTGCCGCGAAGGGGCGTGAGGCCGGGCTTCTCAAGGATCCACGGGTTACGGCAAAGCTGAAGTTTACTCTCGCCAATGTTCTGGCCAATCTCTATACCGAACTGCTCGAAGATCGAAACAAGCTTACGCCGGAGGAGAAGCAGAAATATACCGCGGAGCATCCGGACGCCGATATCGAGAAGCTCCGGGAGCGGGCGCAGGGGCTGCTTGATCGTTTGAAGAAGGGTGAGCCATTCGAAAAGATCGCTGATGAGAGCAACGATGATGGGACACGCGGGCGTGGGGGAGATCTCGACTGGTTCCCGAAGGGACGGATGGACGCAGAGTTCGAAAAAGTCGCCTTCTCGCTCGAGAAGGGGCAGACGACCCCGGAGCTGATCAAGACTGGTTTCGGTTTCCACATCATCCGCGTCGATGACAAGCGTCCGCTCAAGCCTGCCGCCCCGGCCGCCCCGGCCGCAAAGCCAGCAGCGGGTACACCGGCGCCGACGCCTTCACCGACCCCTGGCGCACCGGAATTTGAGGTTCGGGCCCGCCACATCTTCGTCAGTGCCCAGGAAGCGGAGACCTTCGAACGTCGCCTCGTCGATGAGAAGATGAAGCGCGCCGTCGAGGATGCGACCATCAAGTATGTCGTCGCAGTTCCGGCGGACTTTCCCGTCACCGTTCCAGGCTTCAACCCGAACAGCAATCGCCGTCTCGGTGGTGGGGGGGCCGGAACGATGCGGCCGGGAAATCCCAACGAGAACCGCTAAGATTTCCGGTGGAGTGGCCGCACGGGCGGCGGCAGAAATACATTTTTCATTACCAAGAGAGAGCAAATGTCGAATCTGGAAAAAGCAGAGATTGGTATCATCGGCGGGAGTGGACTCTATGAGGTCGAGGGGCTGACCGATGTCCGCGAGATCGAAATCGAGACCCCGTTTGGAAAGCCCTCCGATAACCTGATCATCGGGACGCTCGAGGATACGCGGGTAGTTTTTCTGGCGCGCCACGGGCGCGGACACCGGATCTCCCCGTCCGAACTGCCGTTCCGCGCCAACATCTATGCGATGAAGATGCTCGGTGTGGAGCGGATCATCTCCGCGTCGGCGGTCGGATCGCTGCAGGAGCGGTATGAACCGACGCATATCGTCATTCCGGATCAGTTCTTTGACCGGACGAAGGGGCGTGTCTCGACCTTTTTTACCGACGGCGTCGTTGCCCACATCACGTTCGACCATCCGGTTTGTGGTGTGTTGGGAGACCACATGGCGGTGGCAGGCGACAAGGTTGGGGTGACAATTCACCGTGGTGGGACGTATCTCTGCATGGAAGGTCCCGCCTTCTCGACGCTCGCCGAATCACGCCTCTACCGTCAATGGGGAATGGACGTGATCGGGATGACCAATCTGCAGGAGGCCAAGCTGGCACGCGAGGCCGAGATCTGCTACGCGACCATGGCACTGGTCACGGATTACGACTGCTGGCATCCGGATCACAGCTCGGTGACGGTCGAGATGATCCTTGAATATCTGCACAAGAACGCGGTCAATGCCCAGCAGATCGTCAGGCATACGGTGCGGACTATTCGTGGTTTGCCGCGTCAATGTAAATGTGCAACCGTCCTTCGCAGCGCCATTCTGACGCAGCGCGATCTGATTCCGGCCGCGACTAAGTCGAAACTCTCGGCCATTCTTGGGAAATATGTCGGAGAATAGCGATGAATATTCCAGCCCGGATCTCCCGGATCTTAATGACATCTCTTTGTTCGCTCGCCCTGCTGCTCGTGCTGCTGCCTGTTCTTGCCGGCTCCGGACTCTCGCAGGGGCCGGGGCGTGGTCCGATCTCGGCTCCACGCGATCTCGAGCTCGAGAAGCAGTCGTATCGTAACCTCGAGGTTGCGAAATTCTATTACGTCAACCGCAAGCCGGAGAAGAACGACAAGGCGGGCTGGGAGCGGATCAACAAGGCGGTCGAGAGTCGGCTGATGGAGATCGTCGATACCAATCCGACATTTGGGGGGATGGATGGCGTAATCTTCTTGCTCGGCGAGGTCTATCGTCGTGGCGGCGATCTCGAGGCGGCGCGTGAACAGTGGACGAAGATCGTCAAGAGCTATCCGGACAGTGAATTCAAGGCAAAGGCGCAGCAGCGTCTTGATCAGGCGAAGCCCTGATCCTTATCAAAATGCCAGAGAAGGGAAATTCAGAAACAATGTCTTCAGTCAATTCAGTCTTGCCACTATTGGTCGTTGGTTCGGTTGCGTTCGATTCGATTCGCACCCCATTTGGCGTGCGTGAGCGCAGCCTGGGTGGGGCGGCGCTCCATTTTTCAGTCTCGGCCTCGTACTTCACTGACGTGGCCGTGGTCGCGGTGATTGGTGACGATTTCACCGACGAGGACGAGGAGGTCTTTCGTGAGCGCCGAATCAATACCGAGAACCTGCAGCGTGTAGCGGGTGGCCGAACTTTTCGCTGGTCGGGTGAGTACGGCTACGATCTAAACACTGCCCACACGCTCGACACCCAGCTCAACGTCTTTGCAGAGTTCAATCCACATCTCTCGGCGACGGCGAAGGAGTCTCCGTTCCTCTTCCTGGCCAACATTCAGCCGGGATTACAGCGGCTGGTTCGTGAGCAGGTCAAAGCACGCTTTGTCGCCATGGACACGATGAACTTCTGGATCGAGGGGGCGCGTGAAGAGCTGCTGCAGACGATCGGCGTGGTCGACGCGCTGATTATCAATGACGCAGAGGCGCGCGAACTTGCACAGGAGTCGAACCTGATCCGTGCGGCGCGAAAGATTCTGACTCTTGGCCCGCAGTTGATTGTCGTCAAGCGCGGTGAATACGGCGCCGCCTACTTTACACGTGACAGCTTCTTTGCGACGCCTGCCTTCCCGCTCGAGAGCGTCTTCGATCCGACCGGGGCGGGGGACAGCTTTGCCGGCGGGTTCATGGGCTATCTTGCACAGGCAGGAAAAGTCGATGATCACACGCTGCGTCGCGCCGTAATCTATGGTTCGGTCATGGCCTCCTACAATGTCGAGGAGTTCAGTTGTGACCGACTCCGCCGCCTCCAGGAGGAAGAGATTCAGGATCGCTTCCGGCAGTTCAAGGAGTTTACACACTTCGAAATCTGATGATCAACTTTCATAAATTCGAGGGATTGGGAAACGACTTTCTGATCGTTCGGGAGTCGGAGCTGGAGGGGATTCCCGAGCCGCGGGAATCCTTCTACGCGCGGCTCTGCGATCGCCATTTCGGCGCCGGGGCCGATGGGGTAGAGGTTCTGCAATCGGTGACGACGGCGCCAGGGGCCGATTTTGCGATACGTCTCTACAATGCCGATGGCGGGGAGACGCCGATCTCCGGGAACGGGACGCGGTGCGTCGCGGCCTGGCTCTATCTGGTCGAAGGGTGGAATGGGCCGTCGGTGCGCATCGCCACCGGCGCCGGCATCAAAGAGCTTTTTCCGGTCGGAACGGCTTCTCCCTCTTCTGATCAGCCAGGTGGAAATGGCCAGCCTGGCAGAATGGTCTTCCGGGCGGCAATGGGCCACCCTGAGCTCTCCGCCGCCAGGATTCCGGTCAACCTCCCGACGCCCCTCGACCGGGTCATTGACCAGCCGCTCGATCTTGCCAGCGGGACGGTCCGTATTACCGCGACCTCGATGGGGAATCCGCATTGCAGCATCTTCGTCGACGACTTCGATGCCATCGATTGGCGTCGTCTCGGAGCTGAGATCGAGACAGATCCGCGTTTTCCGGAGCGGACCAATGTCGAGTTCATTCGGTTGATCGACCGGGAGACGATCGAAGTCAGGTTCTGGGAGCGCGGTTGTGGCGAGACGCTCGCCTCCGGCACCGGTTCCTGCGGAGCGGCACTCGCCGCGATTCTCAATGGTCATACCGGCCGGCGTGTCACGGTCAGAACGGTCGCCGGTGAGCTGGTCGTCGAATGGCTCGAAGACGGATCTGTCTGGCAGACCGGGGAAGCGCGGGCTGTTTACAGCGCAAGCCTGTTCGGTTGATTCTGACCGGCAGTGCCCAATGCTCACCGTGGATCTCATCATGAACCCAAACATCCCGGATGCCATCGTCGTCATGACCACCGTCGAGAACGAGGAGCAGGCGGTTCGAATCGCCCGCCAGCTCGCCAGCTCGCCAGCTCTTCGGATCGCACCTTGCCGCCTGTGTGCAGGTCTTGCCCCGAATGACCTCCATCTATCGCTGGGAGGAGAACGTCGAAGTGGCATCCGAGCAGCTCCTCATCATCAAAACGACCCACTTCAACTACCCCGAACTTGAAATCGCAATCCGGAATGCACACCCCTACGAGGTCCCGGAGATCATCGCCATCCCCGTGGTCGCCGGCTCGACCGATTATCTGCGCTGGCTTGACGATTCTGTCAGGGGCCAGACCCCTTGAAGCAGAATTGGCAGTTCCAGCAGACCTCGTAAGCCCAATCTTTTCAGCTCGTGCCATTGACGCGAAACGGATTTATTTCCGATCAGAAATTCATGCTAGACATCTTCACACTAAACTGATAAAAAGATGTGTGTGACCCCCACGTTACAGTTTGCCAGCCCCCTGGTCGATCAGGCCAGTAATTAATCAGTGTGACCCCCCACTAAATGCCGACGGATACTTGTCCTGACCTGCTCATTCCGGGATTCGATTCTCGTGGGAACTCTCATCC
>JBEIMN010000104.1:0-8196 GCA_040378705.1 Acidobacteriota bacterium | reverse complement strand
GGTGTCGAGCAGGAACCAGCGATCGATGTTCCGATACTCTTCCGGAACGATCGATTGATATGGATGCTGACGTGACCGGTTTGGAACCAGCTTGCCGTATTGCCAGAATTGCCGGAGCACCGGTTCAAGATGTATCCGGTCGACCGCGTTCAGAATCGGCTCAAACCATTCGCGCGTCGTCGCCACCGTGTCACGGTAACCGCGGAATTCACGGACCACGCGCGGTCTCATCAGCCACATTCCGAACTTGATCATTCCACCATATCGCGCCGGCGTGAACTCCTGCGAGATCGAGAGGTAGAATTTTCGCTTGTCATTCGGAAGTGTTGGCTCGTATCCATCCCAGGTCGAGAGCTCAAACCAGAAATTCGGATTGGTCCGAAAGGCCTCGTCGAGCATGAAGGTCCAGTTCATCGACTCAACCTGCGGACTGTAGACGGTGAAATCGGTGATTCCACTCCAGTTGAAAAGGTAGAATGACGATGACGTACCGTCCCAGCCGAGCGGCCACGGTGAGGAGCGATTCGGGCTGTAGAGAGAGTAGTCTGTCCAGCCGGGCCAGCGTGCGAAATGGACCGGGCCAAAGGCATCGTAGGCGACATAGAGTGCGCGGTCCCGCCACGTCTTCGAGACGAGCCCGTCGCTGAGGCCCTGCTGCAGTGCCCGGTAACGCTCGATCCAGGCGTCGCCAACCAGTTTTCGCTTGAAGTTGGCGTCACGCCCCTTGCCATACCCTTCGAGATAACGCCGATCATCCTCGACCTTTGTCCAGTCGAGACGCGCGTGTTCGTTGTTCGAGATCAGGAGAACGAGCGGAGGATCGGGATACCATTCCTGAAGCTTCTGCATCATCCGTCCATTGCCCCAGCTTCGTCCGACCTCGCGCCACGGCCCGACCGGGCCGAACGGGGAGACCTCGCGGCGCACTTTTCCGTCCACCTGAACCACATTGGGATTCCGGTCAGGAGGCAGTTGCAGGTACTCAGGCCGGTTTGAGAGCAGAGACTCCCACTGTGTGCTGACCAGCGCGATCGGAAGGTGCCATTTCGCCGCCTGCAGGATGGCCTCCTGATAGTAGGTGAGCCAGCGTGGATCGGTCGGATCGGCGTAGACATTTGGCATGAGGAACCACGGCAGGATGTGATGGCCCTCTTCGATCAGCCTGATCTGGTAAGCGGGATTATAACCATCCTTCTCTTCGCCGAGGTTCCAGTGCGCGGCGAGTGGCAGTGGGCGTGGCGCAATGCTCCCCATCTGGCGACGCCCGGCGATACGTATTCGCGCCACGGCATCCGGCTGCTCCCCCGGTTCATTTACAGTTTGTGCCTTCAGCGTGGCGACTGCCGCCATGGCTGCAAGTAATACCAGCAACAACCTCTTCACTTCCTCACTCCTTGTGCCGCAAGCTTCGCGTTTCTGAAGATCTGTCGCCACGCGGCAACCAGCCGGTGGCCAAAATCGAGTGCCCTTCGCAGACGTCGCTGATCGAAACTCAGCAGGCCCCGCCACCAGATTACCAGAAGCGCGAGGATCGCAAATCCGATCGCCTCGCCACGTCGGCCATACTTGACCAGATAATAGACCGAATTACGCTTTAAAAAAAAATCGACCGGCCCGTCCGGCTGATAGACATCGCGCTTCTGCCGGTGGATGACGCTGTCGATCGGCAGATAATGGACTGCCCAGCCGGCCTTCCACGCCCGATGATCCATGTCCGCATCCTCGATGTACATAAAATATTCCTCATCGAAGAGGCCGATCTCGCGCAGGCAATCGAGGCGAAGCAGGAGGCAGACACCGTTGAGCACCTCCGCCTCGACGACTGCCCCACCGGAATGGACGAGTGATTTTGGCGCCAGACGGTACCGAAACCAATTGATCACATTTCTCCAGACTCCGGGCGCGTAGAGAACCGTGTTCTGAAGCACCCCCGCCTCGCGCAGGAAGATCCGCGGTCCGGCAATCCCGACTCGACGGTGCGTTTCGAGATAGCCGACCATCTCCGTCAGAAAGTCGGGGTTGACGACCACCGTATCGGGATTGAGGACGAGTGCATAGTCTGCCCCGGCCGCCATCGCAGACTCGAACCCGCGGTTATTGCCACCAGTGTAGCCGGAATTCACGCCCGTCTGGATGAAGACGGCCTCTGGAAATTCAGCTTTGACCATTGCTTCAATTCCGTCACCTGAGTCGTTGTCGATGACGATGACGCGGAAATTGGGGTAGTTCAGCGACTGCAGCGATCGCAGGCAGTCACGCACCTGTTCGCGCAGGCGATAATTCAGAATCAGAATGGAGACTGATGGCGATGGCATAGGCTGATCTCACTGATCGAGGTATCTCCGTCGTACGAGGCGGTCATTAAAATTTCCAAAGAGTGCCCGCGGCACGACGATCACGAGTGCTCCGAGCGATTCGACCAGTCCAAAGCCGACAAGCTTTAACGCCGCTGCCGGTCGTTTCGTCACCCATTGTAACGCCGTTCTGAATTTGGCGAGTGGCAGCGCGGCTACAGAGAGGATCGCGACCCGTCCGCGCGGATGGCGTACCGGGTACTTTCGCCAGCCAAGATAGCCGTAACGGAGTCCCATCAGCAGAATGTACTCCCAGTGATAAAGTTTTTTGATCACGGCGCGCAGGGTGAGCGGGCGTTGTGGATGAACGACCAGCGCTGCCGGCTGCCAGAGGATCGTTCCGTGCATCTGCATGCAGGCGGCGAGCTCTGTATCCTCGTAGGCAGGGAAGGGGTATGTTTCGTCAAACCCTCCGGCCGCGATCAGTGTCTGGCGACGATAGGCGCAATTACAGGTCAGAAACACTCCACCCGCGCGATTGGCTGGCCCCTCGCCAAGCGGGTCGAACTCGCCCTCGTTGTCGGCGCGAACCTGCCCCTCGACTCCGACCGCCTCCGGATGTGACTCCAGCGCCTCGACCAGCCGCGCCAGCCACTCGCGGTCGGGAAGTGTATCACTGTCGGTCAGCGCAATGATCTCACCTGTCGCCGCGCGAATGCCAAGGTTGCGTGCGGCCGCCGGTCCGCGCGGGTCCTGCCTCAAAAAACGGACCGGGAGCTTCAACCGCTCGCCCGTCGCCATTGGCTCCACCAGCGATTCGGTCGATCCATCATCGGCGATCAGGATCTCGACCTGCTCGAGCGGGAAGCTCTGCTCCGCCAGCGCTTCAAGGCAGCGACTCAGATCCCGGCTCCGGTTGCGCGTTGGAATGACTATCGATACTTTAATGCTATTCATTGCTTTTGCACGCTGAACTTTGCCAGATCATTCGGTCATTCGACCATTTTCGGCCAATCGGCCCGGCGAGACGAATCAGCCCGATCAGGATTCGGAGCAGATCGATGATCCGCGCAACCGAGCGCTCGCTGACCGCCCCCCGGAGCTTCGTCGCCAGAGTCCGCAGTCCTGCCGCGAGGTTGGCCACCCGACTGCGCTCCGGATCGGTCAATTCGTAGATGAACTGGCTCCGATCACAACGAAAATTCCGTTCCCGGTGGAGCGCGGGAGTCGATTCCCAGCTTCCACCGCGGAAGTGGTGGATTCGGCTGCGCGGGATCAGCCCGATGGTGTAGCCCTGCGCGCGAACACGTCGGCAGAGGTCTATCTCCTCATAAAATGCAAAAAAGATCGGATCGAGCCAGCCCACCTCGTTCAGTACCGCTCTTTTTATCAGCAGGCAGGCCCCTTCGACCCACTCGACCGGAATCGAGCGACGCGCCTCTTCCGGCGATTTCAACTCGGCGAGAAGCGCGGGAAAGGCGCTCGTCGTCCAACTGTTGAAATCGTCTCCGTCATAACGCAACTGAACCGCCCCGACAATTCCAAGCTGCCGGTCGCGACTGCTCGCCTCGACGAGGCACCGCAGCCATTCCGGCTCGACCCACGTGTCAGGATTGAGCAGCGCGACAAACTCCGCGCCACCCTCCAGCCCGCGCCGTATGCCAAGGTTGTTGCCCTCGCAGAACCCGAGATTGCCGCCGGCGCCGATCACTTCAACCTCCGGAAACTTTGTCGCGACAAACCCGACGCTGCCATCCCGCGAATCATTGTCGACGAGGATGGTTCGAAAGTCGGGATAGTCGGTCCGCCGCAGACTCTCGAGGCAGCGCGCCAGCCAGTTTTTACCATTGTAGTTGACGATCACCACGGCGACCGCTGGATATTTCATCACTGTTCCTGAAAATCAAGATTGCCTGAACGGAACCGGCTGACCGGAATTCTCTTCCCGAAAGAGTGCTTCAATCTCACGCACCGGACGGCTCCAGTCGAACTGCTGGATCTGACGTTCTCCATTCCGGGCGATCTCGATCCGCCGGTCATCGTTGCACAGCAGATATCGGAGGTGTGCGGCCAGCCCCTCCGGCGATCCGATCGGAGCAAGCAGCGCGTTGAGGCCATCGACCGCAAACTCATCGACTCCGTCGTTGTGTGCGGCGACCAGCGCCCCGCCACAGGCCATTGCCTCAGCTGCCGGAAGTCCCCAGCCCTCGAGCCGGCTCGGATGGAGAAAGATACGGCACGAATTGTAGAGATCGACCAGCGCTGTCGCCGATGGACGCTCGACATAATCTATCCAGGCCGGCCATTCCAGATCCTGCTGTAAGGCTGAGACCAGCCGTTCCCGTGGTTCCGTGCCGAACAGAACGGCTTCAACCTCCGGAAATTCACGCCTGATGATCTGGAGCGCCGCGATTCCGTCACGAGTTCCCTTGATCGGGAGCGGGTGGGCGAGCATGCCGATTCGCGCTGCCTGACGGTTTTCGATCGGCCGCGTCACCCGAAAATGTCCGCAGTCGATCCCGAGTGGAATGTAGCGTGTCCAATCCCGCTCACCCAGCTCGATCGCGATCCTCTCCAGCCAGCGCGAGACAACGATCTTTCGCAATGGCAGCCGCCAGGTTGCACGAACCTCTTCCGCCTCACCCATCCAATCCTCGAACGACTGGATCAGGTAATGTCCGCGCCCCTTCCGCTCGCCGTAGCCACTGACGGCCCCTGCTGTCTGGAATGCCGTCGCGACAATGATGTCGCCATCCGGAATCCAGCGCTCGTCAAGGTCTGGCGTCAGCCTGACCTCGATGCCACGATCGAGGCTGAACCACGGAACGAGACCAGCGTGTCTCCAGTGGCGAAGCCGCAATCGCGGCTCCCATAGTCGCGATTTCAAACGATCAACCAGCCGCGCTCCGACCATCGAATGCCGATCAGCGCGCGAAAACAGGCTTCGCGGATGGACGAGCGTTACCCGATGACCGCGCTGCTGGAGCCGGTTGGCGTATTCGTACACAATCCTGAATCCGCCCGATGGACTCGCGAGAAACATCGGCAGGATGAAGGTGATGCGCATGCTCAAAAGGTCACTCATTCCCGTCACTCATCCGAAAAGTTCGGCACCGGATTGCCGCGAGCGGATTGCCCCACTCGTCAGGACCATCTTCGCAGCAGCGCCGCCGCGATCATCCATCGCCAGACGCGCGGGTGCGCGCAGCATCCGAGGGCCGCCAGGTTCTGCTCCAGCCAGCGCCGCCACTCGCCACGCCGCCGCCACGCAAATCCTGCACGCAGGTGTAGCCGGGCGTGGAGCCGCCCCCGATCGACTCCGCAATCTTCCCAGATTTCAGGCGCGCGCCTCTCGATCTCACCGAGCGCCGCAAGTGCCAGCCGCAATCCCTTGTCGATATCCTCACCGGCGCCCATCAGGTTGCCCTCACGGATACGGTACCAGGCGAGAGGTTCGGCAATGCCACGAATCCTGTATCGTCGCGCAATCCTCATCCAGTATTCGTAATCCTCGACTCCGATCAGCTCGCGCTTCTCATTGAGCGGGCCGATCGACTCGACACATTCCCGGCGCAGCAGGACGGTCGAGTTCGGGATGAAGTCGCCAAAAAGAAGCTGGCGGAGGCTCGGATCACCGGTGTACCCAATGCGCTGCAGCGAGATCCTTTCGCCGCCCTCCTCCCGAAACATCCACGCCTCGCTGAACAGCAGCGCCGTCTCCGGACATGCCTCCATCACGGCCATCTGCCGGGCAAGCTTCTCTTCCACCCACAGATCGTCACTGTCGAGCAGCGCGATGAAGTCACCACTCGCGGCGCTGATGCCAATATTTCGCGCCGAGGCCGGGCCGCCATTCACCTTTGATATTACTCGTATCCGGCTCCCAAAGCGCGACAGCACATCGAGCGAGCGATCGGTCGACCCATCGTCGATCACCAGGATCTCCGCCGCCGGCAGCGTCTGGCAGAGGACACTCTCGATCGTCTCGGAGATGAACTCCGCCGCGTTATAGCATGGAATTATGACGCTGATTCGAGCCTGCATCTCTCTCTTCCCGCCGGTATCCCCACAGAAAGGCCGGCTGTCGCAGATAGTCGAGAAACGAAAAATAGAGCGATTTCAGCAGCTTGTGCTCCCGGCGGTGAAGGCGAAACCGACCTGCCCACGCCCGGAAGCCAAGCAGCCTTCTCACCAGCAGCCGGTCGACACCCTCGATTCGTCGCTCCGGCCAGAGCCGCGCGATTCGCGCCGCGCCCTCGCCGTAATTGGCGAGTGTTCGCAGCAGGCTCCGCAGGCTCTGTCGATGCTTGTGGCGCACCAGTGCCGTCGGCGCAAGTCGAAAGGTGTAACCCGCCCGCCGCATCCGGTAGCAGAGTTCCGCCTCCTCCCCACCAGGTTTCCGAAACCCCTCATCGAAGAGACCCGCCGCCACCAGCGCTCGTTTGCGGAAACAGGCGTTGGCCGTGATCAGGTAGGGGATCTCCCCACGCTCATCCGGCTCCGGATCGAGCAGCCGGATCAGATCGACATATTCACCCGTCAGGTTCCGATCGGCGCTGCGAACTATTCCACCCGTCCCCCCCAACTCGATCGATTTCGACCGGTTCGCGGACTGCTCCTCCGCTTCCGCTGACATTACACCGCCGAAACCGGCGAGCAGCTTTTCGAGCCAGTCCGCCGCTGGAAAACAGTCGCTGTCGGTGAAGGCGATAAATTCGCCCGCCGCTTCGCGGATCCCGGCATTACGGGCCGAGGCCGGCCCGCCATTCGCTTTTTTGATGATCCTGATTCGGTCCCCGAACTCTTCCAGAATCCGGACCGTCCGGTCATTCGATCCATCGTCGACGACGATGATCTCGATTGCTGGTCGTGATTGTACAAGCAGGCACTCGACCGTCCCGCGGATCGTCTCCGCGCCATTATAGACTGGAACGATCACTGAGACGCACGGTGATCCCGTCAGTCCGTTTCCGCTCATCCTCTCCACCATTCCCGCAATCTTCGCCCCCAGACGTGGCGCAATGTCGATACCGCCAGACCCCGCAAGCCGAAACTGCCCGGGAAATCCCAGTACCGCCAAACCCTTCGCCGCAGTGCCGCGTGATATTCGGCGTAGTCGTCACCAGTCTTCGCCGCCGCATGGTAATGGCAGCCGGCCAGAATCCGATCGACATTGACGAAATCGGCCTGCCGCGATATGCGTGCCCAGTAGTCGAAATCCATGATCAGGTGCAGATCTTCCCGCAGCAGCCCGATCTGTTCAGTCAGTTCACGGCGCCAGAATATTGCTGCCTGGTGCATCTGGTAAGGTTTCCAGATTTCGAGCAGTCGCCTTCGTCCCTCATAGCTTCCGGGCAGTGTCACCGCTTCGCGGCCATCCGTGTAAACCTTGAGAACGTGACCGACCAGCGCCCGGTCGCCACTCTCTGCCGCCAGTGTCCGTCCGACCAATGCCAGCGTGCCCGGCAGGTAGTAGTCGTCACTATTGAGCCAGCAGAGAATATCGCCGGATGCACGCGCCAGCCCCTTGTTGATCGCGTGGCTCTGCCCGCGATCACGCTCGCTCACCCACCAGCTCAGTCGCGATTCATATTTCCTGATAATCGAGAGGCTCTCATCGCTGCTTCCACCATCGATCACGATATATTCAAGGTTCGGATAGCCCTGGCAGAGCACAGACCGGATCGTCATTTCCAGAAACTCTCCCTGGTTGAATGACGGAGTGATGACGCTGATCCGCGGCCAGCCGCCCGCCGGCTCATCGGTCAGCGGCGTCTCCGTCACCGCCCACGGCCAGCCACACCGGCCACGTTCGTTCGGCCCGATTATCCCTGGCAACGGTGCAATTTTCATCGTCTGCCTCACGGGATTATCCAGTCGTGCGGCACCAGCACGCCCTTGC
>JBEIMN010000103.1:0-8222 GCA_040378705.1 Acidobacteriota bacterium | reverse complement strand
TTCGAGAAGGCCCAGAACAACACCTATTTCCTCGCGAAGCTGATTCCCTACCGTGGTTCGTGGGTCGAGTTCGAGTACGACTCGAAGAATCTGCTCTACGTTCGAATCGACCGGAAGCGCAAGTTTCTGGCGACGATCTTCCTGCGTGCGCTGGGAATGAAGAGTGACGAGGATATCCTGCGGACGTTCTATTCCGTCGACAGGATCCGGATGGTCGACAACCAGCTCTACTGGCAGGTGAGCCGAAGCATCATCGGAACACGCGCCTCGGTCGACATCCAGACGCGAAGTGGCGAGGTGCTGATCAAGAGTGGAAAGAAGATAACCTCAGCGGCCTACGATGAGATGGAGAAGGCCGGGATCACCGAGATCCGGGTCCAGGTCGCGGATCTGGCGGGTGCCTTCACGTTGGGAGACCTCGTCAACACCTCCGACGGTGAAGTGGTGGCGGAGAGCAACACCGAGCTGACACCGGAGACGATCGCGCGCATCGCGGAGGCAGAGATCGACAATTTCGAGATCTTCTTCCCTGAGAAGGATGCGGCGGGAGCAGTCATCAGCCAGACGGTCCGGAAAGATGCGATCAAGACCTCGCAGGAGGCGCTGATCGAAATCTACCGCAAGATGCGACCGGGAGATCCGCCAACGCTCGATACATCGACGACTCTCTTCCATTCGATGTTCTTCGATGCGCGGAAATTCGACTTTTCGCGTGTCGGACGACTGAAGTTCAACATTAAGATGGGCCGACCGGAGCGGGAGCGTCTCGACGATCCGCTTCTCTCGCCGCAGGACTTCTTTGACGTAATTGACTACGTCCTGAAGCTGAAGCGAGTGCTTGGCGAGCAGAAAACGCGGGATGGCCGGACAGTCTTCTACAGTGACGACGACATCGACCACCTCGGAAACCGGCGAGTCCGCGCAGTTGGTGAGCTGCTCGAGAACCAGTTCCGGCTCGGGCTGGTGCGGATGGAGCGTGCGATCAAGGAGAAGATGTCGATCCATCAGGAGATGCAGACGGCAATGCCGCGCGACCTGATCAACGCCAAGCCGGTAACGGCGGCGGTGCGCGAGTTCTTCGGATCGTCACAGCTCTCGCAGTTCATGGACCAGACCAATCCACTCTCGGAGATCACGCACAAGCGTCGCCTTTCGGCACTTGGACCAGGTGGACTCTCGCGTGAGCGGGCGGGCTTTGAGGTTCGTGACGTCCATACGACCCATTACGGCCGAATCTGCCCGATCGAAACGCCTGAAGGTCCGAACATCGGCCTTATCTCGTCGCTCTCCTGCTTTGCGAGGATCAACGAGTTCGGGTTCATCGAATCGCCCTACCGCAAGGTTGAGGCCGGACAGATCATCGACTACGTGCTGGTGCTAAACCCGGGAGATACCGGTTTCAGGCCGGGCGACCACATCGAGGAGTCGAAGATTCTGGCGGCCAACTCCCGGCTTGGAGCTGGCCACAAGCCGGCGCTCTTCGAGCCCTATCCGTTCTATCTGACCGCGTGGGAAGAGGATAAATACGTCGTCGGTCAGGCCAATATCGAGCTTGACAGTGAGGGTTTCATCATTGCCGAGCGTGTCAACGCGCGACGGGCTGGTGATTTCATCATCGCCGAGCGTCAGACGGTGCAGTTTCTGGATGTTTCGCCAAAGCAGCTGGTCTCGGTCGCCGCCTCGCTGATTCCCTTCCTCGAGAATGACGACGCGAACCGGGCGCTGATGGGATCGAACATGCAGCGGCAGGCGGTTCCGCTGCTGCGGGCCGAGGCGCCACTGATCGGGACGGGAATGGAGAAGGTGACGGCGCAGGACTCCGGAGCAGTGGTGGTCGCGCGACGTGACGGAGTGGTCGACGTCGTCGACTCGGAGCGGATCATCATCCGCGTCGATCATAACGTTGACGGGACACTCTCGCGCGAGGTGACGGCGGATATCTATCCGTTGATCAAGTTCAAGCGTTCGAACCAGAACACCTGTATCAATCAGAAACCGATCGTCCACAAGGGACAGCGGGTCGCAAAGGGCGATGTGATCGCCGATGGTCCGTGCACGGAGGGTGGTGAGCTGGCGCTTGGACGCAACGTCCTCGTCGCCTTCATGCCGTGGCGCGGTTACAACTTCGAGGATGCGATTCTGATCTCCGAGAAGATGGTCAAGGCCGACTACTATACCTCGATCCACATCGAGGAGCTGGAGATCGAGGCACGGGACACGAAGCTTGGCCCCGAAGAGATCACGCGCGACATTCCAAACGTCGGTGAAGCGGCGCTGCGTGACCTCGACGAGAGCGGAATCATCCGGATTGGCGCCTACGTCAAACCCGGTTCGATTCTGGTCGGCAAGGTAACGCCAAAGGGCGAGACCCAACTGACGGCGGAGGAGAAGCTGCTGCGGGCGATCTTCGGTGAGAAGGCCGGCGATGTCCGTGACGCTTCGCTCAACTGCCCTCCGGGCATCGAGGGGACAGTCGTCGACGTCAAGGTCTTCACCCGCAAGGGTCAGGAGAAAGAAGCCCGAAGCCTGGCAATCGAGCAGGCCGAGGAGGAGAAGCTCCGCAAGAATCTCGGCGACGAGATGCGAATCCTCGAAGAGGAGCGGAACAAGCGAATCTATGAGCTGATCGAGGGTCGGAAGCTGGAGACGGACCTCGTCTTCCGCGGTCGAACGGTCGCCGCGAAGGGATCGAAGCTGACCCGCGAGATGCTTGAAGGTCTCGATATTGGAGCCCTGAAGAAGGTCGAGGTGAGTGGGGCGCGCGATGTCGCAAGCGAGATCAAGGACCTCGAGCAGCGGACGGAACGGCAGATCGCGATTCTCGACCACCTCTACCAGGAGAAGATCGAGAAGATCAAGAAGGGTGACGAGCTGGCTCCGGGCGTGATCAAGATGGTCAAGGTCTTCATCGCCATGAAGCGTAAGCTCTCGGTCGGTGACAAGATGGCCGGACGTCACGGTAACAAGGGTGTGATCGCGCGTATTCTTCCGGAGGAGGACATGCCCTACCTGCCGGATGGCACACCGGTCGAGATCGTGCTCAACCCGCTCGGAGTTCCGTCGCGAATGAACGTCGGGCAGATTCTTGAGACGCACCTTGGCTGGGCGGCCCACGTCCTTGGACTGAGGTTCGCGACGCCGGTCTTCGATGGCGCGCCCGAGAAGGAGATCAAGCGTTTCCTGGTCGAGGCCGACAAGAAGCTCGTTGCGGATGGAAGTCCGAGCATGATCAGCGAGTCAGGCAAGACCATCCTCTACGATGGAATGACAGGTGAGGCGTTCGAGCAGCGGGTAACGGTTGGGTATATCTATATGCTCAAGCTCTCACACCTCGTCGACGACAAGATCCACGCCAGATCGATTGGACCGTACTCGCTCATCACCCAGCAGCCGCTGGGCGGAAAGGCACAGTTTGGTGGCCAGCGATTTGGAGAGATGGAGGTCTGGGCACTCGAAGCCTATGGCGCGGCCCATATTCTGCAGGAGCTCCTGACGGCCAAGTCGGACGACGTCGCCGGGCGTTCAAAGATCTATGAGTCGATCGTCAAGGGAGAATCGGACTTCGAGCCGGGACTTCCCGAATCGTTCAACGTCCTGATTCGTGAGCTGCAGTCGCTCTGTCTCGACGTCGAGCTGAAGAGACACGACGTGCCGGAGGCCTGAGAAGCCTGGTGATAGCCCAGGGGTTAAACCCAGCTGCCCGGCAAAACCGGCGGGTGGTTGGGTTTGATCCCAGGATTCAGGAATTTTCACCGCTCGCGGTAATAAGCCAATTCTCGCTGGCCGAAAACGGCCAATTCTGGCTGACCGCTTGTGGCCAATTCTGGGAGGAAAGCTGTGTATAGATATTCAGGCGAAAAAACACTGACACCTGACTTCGAGGCGATTCGGATCAGTCTTGCATCGCCGGATAAGATCCGTTCGTGGTCGCATGGACATGTGACCAAACCCGAAACGATCAACTACCGAACCTTCAAACCGGAGCGCGACGGTCTCTTCTGCGCGCGGATCTTTGGTCCGGTGACCGACTGGGAGTGTCTCTGCGGCAAGTACAAGCGGATGAAGCACCGCGGGGTCGTCTGCGACAAGTGCGGAGTTGAAGTGACGCAGGCGAAGGTTCGTCGTGAGCGACTTGGTCATATCGAACTGGCAAGTCCCTGCTCGCACGTCTGGTTCTTCAAGGGGTTGCCGTCGCGAATTGGCCATCTCCTCGACATCCCGCTCCGGGAGCTCGAGAAGGTTCTCTATTTTGAAAACTACATCGTCATTGCCGACAAGGATGAGCTCGACGCGCTGGCGCTTCCGCTGAAGGAGCGGGAGATGGTCTCCGACGAGCGTTATCGGCAAATGAAGCAGGAGTATCCGGGCAAGTTTAACGAAGAGATCGCACGGATGGGTGCCGAGGCGATCAAGATCCTGCTGAAGAAGATCGATGTCGATGAATTATCCGAAGAGATGCGCCAGAAGATGCGCACGGAGACGAGCCAGCAGAAGAAGCTTAAGTATTCGAAGCGGCTCAAGGTTGTCGATTCGTTCCGCAAGTCCGGCAACAAGCCGGAGTGGATGATCCTGGATGTGATCCCGGTCATTCCGCCGGAGCTGCGTCCACTGGTACCGCTGGATGGTGGCCGTTTTGCGACCTCGGATCTGAACGACCTCTACCGTCGCGTCATCAACCGGAACAACCGCCTCTCGAAGCTGATCGAGTTGAAGGCGCCGGAAGTGATCGTCCGCAATGAAAAGCGGATGCTTCAGGAAGCGGTCGACGCGTTGTTCGACAACGGGCGACGGGGTCGGGTGCTTCGCGGAGTCAACAATCGCCCGCTCAAGTCGCTCTCCGACACATTGAAGGGCAAGCAGGGTCGATTCCGTCAGAACCTGCTCGGCAAAAGCGTCGACTACTCCGGACGTTCCGTGATCGTCGTCGGCCCGGAATTGAAGCTTCACCAGTGCGGACTGCCAAAGAAGATGGCGCTCGAGCTCTTCAAACCCTTCATCTACAATCGTCTCGAAGCCGAGGGGCATGCAGCGACGATCAAGCAGGCGAAGGAGAAGGTTGAGCAGCAGGACGATGTGGTCTGGGATATCCTCGAAAAGGTGATCAAGGATCACCCGGTACTCCTGAACCGCGCCCCTACGCTCCACCGCCTTGGCATCCAGGCCTTTGAACCGGTGCTGGTCGAGGGCAAGGCGATCAAGATTCACCCGCTCGTCTGTACGGCCTTCAACGCCGACTTCGACGGCGACCAGATGGCGGTTCATATTCCGCTCTCACCCGAGGCACAGATCGAGGCGAAGGTATTGATGCTCGCTTCGAACAACATCCTCTCCCCGGCATCGGGGCAGCCGATTACCGTTCCGTCACAGGATATTGTGCTTGGCTGCTACTATCTGACCAGGGCGGTCGAGGGTGCTGAGGGTGAAGGCCGGGCATTCGCCAATCTCGAAGAGGTGCTGCTCGCACTCGACGCAAAGAAGGTCACGACCCAGACCAAGATCAGACTCCGCTACGAGGGTAAGCTGATCGATCTCGAAAATGAGCGTGATTCGCAGGATATAATCCGTGCAACCCCGCAGGATGTGAAGCGGACGATCAACACGACCGTTGGTCGGGTCATCCTCAACGATGCCCTGCCGGCGAAGATGCCGTTCATCAATGGAATGCTGAAGAAGAAGGGACTGACCAATCTGGTCAACTACTGCTTCCTGCGCCTCGGGCACGAAACGACTGTGGAGATGCTCGATCGACTGAAAGAGACCGGCTTCCTCTTTGCAACGAAAGCGGGTCTCTCGATCGGCATTGACGACATGGTAACGCCGCCAAGCAAGCCGATCATTGTTGGCGAGGCCGAAAATGAAGTGTTCAAGGTTGAGCAGCAGTACAAGGATGGTGTGATCACCAACGGTGAACGCTACAACAAGGTTGTCGCTATCTGGTCGGAGGTGACCGAGAAGGTCGCCGACGAGATGTTCAAGGAGATGCAGCGCCGCGAGAAGAGTGAGAAGATTCTCAATCCGATCCTGGTGATGGCCGACTCCGGAGCGCGCGGTAACCATCAGCAGATCCGCCAGTTGGCGGGAATGCGCGGCCTGATGGCCAAGCCCTCGGGCGAGATCATCGAGACGCCAATCCGGGCAAATTTCCGCGAAGGTTTGAACGTACTGCAGTACTTCATCTCGACGCACGGTGCGCGCAAGGGACTGGCCGACACGGCACTGAAGACGGCGGACTCCGGCTATCTGACCCGCCGACTGGTCGACGTCGCGCAGGATGTTATCATCAGCGAGGTCGATTGCGGAACGGTTAAGGGAATCTGGGTTGAGCCGATCACAGAGGGTTCGGACATCATCGAGGGACTCCGTGAGCGGATCATCGGCCGGGTTACGCTTGAGGACGTCAACGATCCGATCACTGGTCAGCTTCTGGTCAGTATCGGCGAGGAGATCACAGAGGACATCGCCTCTGAGATTCAGAACGCGGGTATCCAGCGGGTTCGGATCCGCTCGGTGCTGACCTGCGAATCGCGGCGTGGATGTTGCATCAAGTGTTACGGTCGAAACCTCGCGACCGGGGCGCTGGTCGACATCGGCGAGGCGGTCGGAGTCATTGCCGCGCAGTCGATTGGCGAACCGGGAACGCAGTTGACGATGCGCACCTTCCACATCGGCGGCACGGCTACCAAGGTCGCCGAGCAGTCGCATCACGAGGCGCGTGTCAGTGGAACGATGAAGTTCGAAGGGCTGAACACGGTCATCAACCGTGAGGGACGGATCGTCACCATGAACCGTAATGGCGCGGCGCTGATCCTTGACGATCGTGGCCGCGAGGTCGAGCGCTATCCGATCGGTTATGGTGCGACACTGCTCGTCGCCGACGGTGGGCGGGTCGAAGAGGGCCAGAAGATCGCCGAATGGGATCCCTACACCTTCGCGATTCTGACCGAAGTTGGTGGTAACATCGCCTGGCGTGATCTCGTCGAGGGCATCACCGTTCACGAAGAGGTGGACGAGGTGACCGGAATGACACGTCCGATCGTCATGGACTCTCCGGACGAGAAGCGTCAGCCACGCATCGAGATCAAGAACGAAGCTGGTAAGATGCTCAAGAGTTACTCGATGCCGATCCGGGCCAACCTGATGGTCCAGAACGCCGACGAGGTCGCTCCTGGTGACGTGATTGCCAAGATCCCGCGTGAAACGAGCCGGACAAAGGATATCGTCGGCGGACTTCCGCGAGTCGTCGAACTCTTCGAGGCGCGCAAGCCACGCGAGACGGCAGTGATGAGCGAGATCGACGGTGTCATCAAGTTCGGCAACATTACCAAGGGCTCACAGAAGCTGATCGTTGCCGGCGAGCATGGCGAGGAGCGGGAATACTCAATTCCGCGCGGTACACACATCAACGTCCAGGAAGGCGACCACGTTCGCGCCGGCGAGCCGCTGATGGATGGACCGCTCAATCCGCACGATATACTGTCGGTTCGCGGAATGGAGGAGTTGCAAAGGTATCTCGTCAACGCGATCCAGGAGGTCTATCGACTCCAGGGTGTGCATATCAATGATAAGCACATCGAAGTGATCGTCAGGCAGATGCTCCGCTGGGTTCGAATCAAGGATGTTGGCGACACTGAGTTCCTTCTTGAGGAGCAGGTAGACCGCTTCCGTTTTGCCGATGAGAACGAGCGGGTTCTCGCCCAGGAGGGTCAGCCCTCAACGGCCGATCCCCTGCTCCTTGGAATCACCAAGGCCTCACTTTCGACCGAGTCGTTCATCTCGGCGGCCTCCTTCCAGGAGACGACGCGGGTGCTGACCGAAGCGGCGATCTCCGGCCGCGTCGACTACCTGCGCGGATTGAAGGAGAACGTGATAATGGGACGCCTGATCCCAGCCGGAACGGGAATGGAGTTCTACCGAAACGTGCAGATCGCTCCAGACTCGACAATGCAGGAGATGCGGACCGAGGAGGTAGACGACACGCAGAGCTATATCGATGCGATGGTCGCCGCCACCACCAACCGTGGAATCCCGGAGATCGCGGTTGAAGAGGTCGAGTTCGACGAATTCGACGATCATGGGCTTGACGAAGAGGTCGCGAGCGATGTGGACGCCGATGCCGAAGAGCCGTTAAACGAGGAAGAGTTCTCGATGGACGAGGATCTGGGCTAGTCAGGGTACGGACGAGACCTGAAGCTTATGCCAGAGTCAGTAATCGGGCATAAGCG
>JBEIMN010000102.1:0-8223 GCA_040378705.1 Acidobacteriota bacterium | reverse complement strand
CACCGCTTCATCCAGGAAAGAGTATTCAGGCCGGAATCCACGGTGGAGTAAGCAGAAACTAAAAAAGACGGCTCCCTGATAACGGGTGCCGTCTTTTTTTCTCTGACTGGGAAGTCGCAATGACTACCCCTCAAAGATTGAACTGGACATTAGATGCCCTGATCGTTCTGCTGACCGTAGTCGAGCGGGCCCGACTTGTTGGTCTGGCACTCGCAAAGAGCACCCTGAATGACGAACTGAATCGTAGTCGGGGTGATCCGGCTGATCTCCGTCGCGTGATTGGTCGGCGTCGGAGTCGGGACCTGCGGGGTGCCAGGAACACCACCGAGATCGCCGGTGCTGGAGCTGCTGTTGCGTGAATTGACCAGCTTACCGCAGAGTCCCCGGAGCTGCTGACCACCATTGCTGACGGCCATGCTGATGTCGATGTCATACGTTCCGACAGTCGTGGTCGGGGTGAAGACACCGCGATCGGTCGTGCGGAAGCACATTTCGTTCAGTTCACAAACGCCATCGTTGTCGCTCGCGTTCTGGAACTCGAAGATATGCTCGGTGATAACGACGTCCGAACCATTGGTCTGGGTAACGCGCGAGATGATGTTGGTCGTCACCTGGGCACGCAGGTTGCGGCGATTCGCGATACCGCTGAATGAGCTGGTACCGTTGAATGAGATCAGAACGTTAGGTGTAACGTAAGTGGTGCCATTCGTCGAGGTTCCAACCGCAACAACGTTTCCAGTGGCCGAAGCCGTCGAAGTGTTGTTGGCTGTGACATAGTTGCACTCATACCGAGCCGCCGGGCCCTGTGCGGAAGCACTCTTCGGAGCTCCCGGGACGACGGACATCAGGAAAGCGATCGCCGCCGTGAAGGCGAACGTAGACGCTATGCGAGCAAGTTTCATTGTGTTGTCTCCTTTTTAACCGTTTTTAACCGTGTTAGTTGATTCAGGTTATCTTTGGTACGATTTATGGAACCCTTTTTAGCACAAATAGCGCCATTAATAAAGAATTATAATCTCGTGGCGCAATTAAATTTCCATCAATTCAGCAAGTCTCGACCCGTCAATAAACGGCTATCGCTTTTCATTAAAGCGGATCGTCCGGTAAACGATGCTCGAGATCTCTGCGATCAGGCGATCACTCCGCTCACTCTCGGCGATGCCACGAGTAAGGACGACGATGACATATGGTTTTCGCGATGATTGTTCAAAAAAAGCCGGGGTATTTCCCACGGTCAATTCCGGATAGACGATTGCCGCGTCGTGTTTATGGCGAGTGATCTCACCCGTCTTGTGGGCGACACGCGTCCCGGGTGGAAGCCCGGCCGGGATGCCGTCATTGAACTTCTGGCGGGCGAGGATTTCGATCATCTTTTCGCAATCGGCCGCCGGGATAAACCGTCCCTCGGCGATCGCGACCAGCAGGAGCATGAGGTCAAGGGCGGTCGTGGTGTTGTTGCGGCCGGCCCTGAAGGCCTTGTTGTCTTCGACACCGCGCAGAACCTGAAGGTCCATCGCGCCAAGCCGGCGTGCAAGCTGGTTGATATTTCGCGGACGCGCCTGCTCGATCAGAATGTTGGTCGCGAGATTGCTGCTTTGGGTGATCATGCGGTCGATCAGCTCGAGGATGGGCATCTCGCGACCGACAAGATTATAGATCTCCTGATCGCTGTCATCGGCGGCGGTGAGGCGAAACTCGGAGCCATCGACGATGCTCGTGAAACTGTTTCTGACCGGCAGGCGGTCGGTCAGTCGGAGTTGCCCGGTGGCGGCAAGCCGAAAGAGCTCCATCATGACCGGCACCTTCATCGTGCTCGCGGCGTGAAACGAAACCCGTTCGTCGATCAAAATCCGGCGACCGGTCGTGAGGTCGTGAACCGCAAGTCCGACCTGTTCAGCTCCGCTTTTCCGAATCGCTTCCCTGATCGACACAATTGCGGGCTGCTCCCCTGCTTCTTCAGCCCGGTTGGTTAATATTGGCGAACCAGCCGCCTGTGGTGCAGGCTGGGGTGCGGGGCTGACTGAAGTTAGCAGAAGAAAAGAGACCAGGAACGCAGTAAGTAATCGCGGCATAAAAGAGATCCTCCGGGCAGCAAGTCAAAGTTCGTTTTTGCCACATTAATCTACCCCGACCCGCGCGTGGACGACAAGCGGAAATTGCCGCGTCGCTTCAGCTTCTGCCCGGGGAGTGCGGCCGACCATCAAACGATGCGAAGAGTTTTCTCATTAGAAAATAGTTCTTTACAAATCTCTTTCTATTCTGTTAACTTGTTTATGGAAAGAAGGTGCTTCCCCCCGTAAAGTGCCTTAGGTTTCTTATTCAGGTTATTCCTGTCTGGGTTTGCCTGCAAGAAGAAGAGACAAGACGAAGAGACAAGACGAAGAGAATGGTCCACGAGACACGTTCCTCGTCGGTTCTTTATCCCCCGTAAAAATCAGACTGGCTTGCAGCGTTACTGTGCGGCAGCTTTTATTGGAGTGATTCTTTGGAGTGATTCCAAAGCTGCAATATCGCGCAAAGTCGGTCGCTTATCGAAATATCAGCCCTCTGGTGATCACTGCCGGCTGAGCAATTACACACCAACACAATTTGCCAGCCAGACTCGTCGGTCAAAAGCCGTCCGAGAAAGGTCCGACCTTTATTGATCCAAGGGAGAGCTCCATGAACTTTCGTTCAGTCATCGACCCGCGCAATTTCAAGCTTCACGCCAACCGACCGTCAAGTTTATCAGATTCAATCATTGGCATTGGTCCGTGGCGGCGAGTTGCGACCGCTACCCTGCTGGTGGTCATCTGCACCGGCTTGATTCTGACGGTGCGCCGTGCTTCTGCACAGACGGGTACGGCGCCGAGCAACCTCTTTGTGACGTCACTGGCCGGAATCATCTCGGCTGGATATGTCGACGGAGTCGGGATGAGCGCCCGTTTCAACGGACCAATCGGAATCACAGTCGACCGAAATGACAACGTCATTGTCGCCGATTTCAGGAACGCACGAATCCGCCGCGTGACGCCTGATGGAAGCGTGAGTACGATTGCCGGCTCAGGAACGGGCTTTGTCGACGGGACCGGCATCTATGCCAGATTCAACGCGCCGACGGGAGTGACGATGAACGCCGATGGCAACTTCATCATCGCCGATTATGGGAACAATCGAATCCGACTGCTGACTCCGGAGGGTAAGGCGACGACCATCGCGGGTTCAGGAACCTACGGTACAACCGATGGGCAGTCATTCAACGCCCGTTTTGCGCGGCCAAGCGGGGTGAGCGTCGACGGCAATGGGAACATATACGTACTGGATGCGGGGACAAGCCTCATCCCCAAGATCGATCCCACCGGGAAGGTGACGACTTTCGCCGGAAGCGGTCCCGGATATGCGGAGGGTGCAGGGACGAATGCGGCCTTCAACTTCACAGGCGGTGCGCCGCAGCCGGCGCTCGATCAGAGTGGAAACCTGGTCATTGCCGATTTCATCAACAGCCGTATCCGACGAATCGATCCACTCGGCGTGGTCACCAATCTTGCCGGTGGCGGGCCGAAGAAGGACGGGCCGGCGAACGAGGCGTCATTCACCTATCCGGTCGGCGTCGCGCGCGATCGTGAGGGGAATCTGATCATCGCCGACTGGAGCAATTCACAGGTCCGCAAGCTCGATATGAAGACGATGACCGTGACAACTCTCGCCGGAACGGGCGAGCAGGGGGACAGCAACGGCTCGGCCAACCTCGCGCGCTTCTATCGCCCGGCCGGTATTGCCATCGATTCAAAGGGAATCATCTACGTCAGCGACTACTTCGGCAACACGATCCGCAAGATCTCAGGTCTCGCGCCGCGCCCGACGCCATCCCCGACTCCGATCGCCACTCCCACTCCCAAGCCGACTCCAACGCCAACCCCAACGCCAACTCCGGCGCCCGGTGCAACTCCAACCCCAGCTCCGACCCCAACTCCAACTCCCGTGCCAAGTGGCCCCGGAACCCCGCTCAACCTGATCTATAATCCAAGCTTTGAATCGGGTGACTTTTCAGGATGGCGGATATACACTTACTACGTTGGTGATGGTGGAGCCTATGCGGTAACCGGTACGAGCAACGTCTCTGACGGGACCTATGCCCTGCAGCTTCGCGCGAGCGGGCGGATACTGGTCGACTTCTGCGCACAGGACCTCAATCTGCCGGTTGGCAATTACGCGGTATCCTGCGATGTGACGCCGAGTCTGGGGACGACCGCCAGCCTGATCGTCAACTTCAACGACGGAAAAGCGCCGGTATCGGTCTCGGCCAATACAGCAAAGCGAACGACGCTGACGCTCAATTTCACGGTTACCGATGAGACACGGCCGCTGACGGTATACGCGCAGGGAGATCAGCGCAAATATGTGCGGAGCAACTTCATCGTCGATAACTTTAAACTTTATAAAAAGTAGCTCAGGGAGCTTCTGATGAAAGCCCGGAATGCGGAGAGACTCTCCGTATTCCGGGCTTTTGTTTGGGCGATCGAAAGATAGGAATCATTCTGTGAACATAATTTATGGGGTAGCGCCGGTACTGGAAGCGCTCCGGGCAGGGCGCAGACCGGTGGAGCGGCTGGTGCTTGCCATTGGCGCGAATCCGGAACGGCTGCGTGAATTGACGGAAGCGGCGCGACGGGCGGGAGTGACGGTGGAGAAGCGCGATCGGCGGGAGCTTGACGACCTGTCGCGTCGTGCGAATCACCAGGGCGTGCTCGCGATTCTCGCCGGTGGGAAGCGCGGTTCAGCCTATGTCGACGCCGCGACAATCCTGTCATCTATTGGCCAAGCGTCTGGTGCCGAAAGTAATGGTGATGGCGGGGAGTCGGCGCGGCAACCGCTCGTCGTGCTGCTCGATGGAATCGAGGATCCGCACAATCTGGGGGCGATCCTTCGCACCTGTGAGTGTGCCGGAGTCGATGGTGTCTTCATTCCGGAACATCGTGCTGCGGGGATCACCGAGATTGTCGCCAAGACTTCGGCCGGTGCGGTCGAGTACCTGAAGATCGCACAGGTCACCAACCTCGTTCCATTAATACTCGAGTTGAAGGAGCGCGGGTTCTGGATCGCGGCAATCGAGGGTGGAGCATCGACCACTTATACAAGCTTTGACCTGACGATGCCGCTGGCGATCGTGCTTGGAAGCGAAGGCAAGGGAGTACGAAGGCTCGTTCGGGAAAAATGTGATGTCACGCTCTCGATTCCGATGCTTGGGCGGGTCAACTCACTCAACGTCAGCGTCGCCGCTGGCGTGGTGCTGTTTGAAGCAGTGCGCCAGCGGAGAGGCTCAGCCAACGGAGAGTAACCTCCGTAAAATCACTCTGCCATGACGGCGGGCGCAGGGGCGTTAAAGTAGAGTATTCGCCCGCAGTTTTCGCAGGTAATGAGGCGATCACCACGTCGAATATCGTTGAAGATCTGCGGCCGGAGGGACATCCGGCAGGCCTGGCAGGAGTAGTCGCGTGCCTCTGCGAGAGCGAGTCCGGACCTCATGCGGGAGAGACGATCGTAATTCGACCGTGCGTCAACCGAAAGGCCGCCGGCCATTTCGGGTCGCTGCGCCTGCAATTGACCGATGCGATCACGGCTTGAAACGACGCGCCCCTGCAGATCGGTCAGCAAATGGTCGACCTCTGCGCGACGCACCTCCATCTCCGGAGTCTTCGCCGCAAGTTCCGCTTCCAGTTTTTCAATCTGCTCCATCAGTTTCAGGGTCTCTGTCTCCATCGTTCCAATGGTCTTGCGGACCATATCGATCTCCCGGACAGCGGCCGTATATTCACGCTCGTTGGTCGACTTCATCAGGTCACCCTTGAACTTCTGGTGAAGCAGTTGTGAATCTTCGATATCTGACTCGAGCCGCCGCTTCTCCGACAATGCCTCGTCGAGTCGGCCCTTAAGCGCGAGATACTCGGCGACCGACCCCGCGAATTGCTGTTCAAGTTCAGCCTGCCGAAGCGGAAGAGACGTGATCTCTTCCTGAAGCTGCTTGACTTCAACATCCAGCTTCTGGAGTGAAACCAACCGACTCAGATCGTTATTCAAATTTGACCTCCCGCGGACTGTGACCGGTGTGATATTGTTTCTATTCTTCAACAATGTTTAATCATCACACAGGCAGATAGCTCTGTGCAAGAACTCTACTGGAAAAGAACTTATGACGGCTTACGGGAGCAATAATATGATTGGATTCAGGATGATGGCGATGATGGTGCTGATGTGGCTTCCGCACTTTATGGAAGGTGCAATAGCCGCCTCGCCGGCGAGCCAGGGATTATCGCGGATCGAGCGGAATCGGGAGAAAGAGTATCTGCGGCAGCAGTTCGCCCGGCATTTCAAGCTGATTCAGGTGACGTCGCAGCAGCTGATCCGCGAACACGAAGAGGGGACGATGACCAGTGCCCGTCTGTCAAAAAGTGTCCGTGATATCAACAAGTCTGCCCGCACGCTTCGAACGATGATCGGACTCGGAGAGTTGGCAAACGATGAACAATTGAAGACTGACCTGACGACGGCGGCCGGTTTCGACGAGGCCCTCCGGCTGCTCGGTCGACTGACTCGCGACTTCGCGCGCAATCCAGTCCACCAGAACAGCCGGATCCTCAATACAGACCTCGCAACACAGGCCCAGACCGATCTGCTCTCGATCATAAATCTTTCAAAGCTGATCGGGCAGCAGAGTGGAATATATGGTCGAAGCCAGATGCCGTAAAGCCTGACAAGCCACTCACCTGCCAGGCACGGCCCGCGACAATCCGGCAATTAGAATAAGGCTACCGCTTTCCCTGACGATCGAGGTAGTCGAGCAGCACATTGGACATGACCCTGACTCCGATGACGAGACTCTCTTCGTCAGCGTCGAACTCCGGGGTATGGATCATGGCCGTAATCCCCTTCGATTTATTGCCGACACCCAGAAAATAGAAGAAGCCCGGGATGACCTGCTGATAACGGGAGAAGTCCTCGGCTCCCATCTGTGGCTGTGGGTTGAGCAGGTTCTTTTCACCGATAATCTTCTTCAGGATGGGAAGAGTGTTCGCGACGAGGGTCGGGTCGTTATAGGTGACGGGGTTGTTATTTCCGAACTCGAGCTCATAGCTGGCGCCGAAAGCGGAGGTGATCCCGCCAAGGGTCTTCTTCATCATCTCGATCGCCGAGGTGCGGACCTGCTCGTTGAGCGTTCGCATGGTTCCCTCGAGTTTTACCTCGTCGGCGATGATGTTGAAGCGGTTGCCACCGTGGATACTGCCGATGGTGATGACGAGTGGCTCCATCGTGTTGATGCGGCGGCTGCGAATGGTCTGCAAAGCAGTGATGGCCTCGGCGGCGACGACGACGGCATCGATGCCATCGTGCGGGTAGGCGCCATGGACCTTTCGACCACGGATGGTGATGGCGAAGCGATCGGATGAAGCCATGGCCGGCCCGCTGTTATAGCCGATCTGGCCAACCTCGATGTTCGGCATGACGTGAAGTCCGAAGATGGCCGACGGCCGCGGATTTTCGAGTGCGCCCTGCCTGATCATGAACTCTGCGCCACCATCCTCACCCGGCGGCGCCCCTTCCTCGGCCGGCTGAAAGATAAACTTGATCGTGCCGTGAATCTGATCACGCATCCGGCTCAGAAGCTCTGCGACTCCAAGCTCGACCGACATATGCACGTCGTGGCCGCAGGCGTGCTTGACCCCGGGGTTCTCTGAACGGTAGGGCACATCGAGTGTTTCAAGTATTGGAAGCGCGTCCATATCGGTACGGACAGCGACAACCGGACCCGGGTGCGCTCCCCGGAGCAGGGCGACCACGCCGTGGCGGCCAACTCCGGTCTTCACCTCGTCAAGACCGAGGGCGCGGAGTTTCTCGGCGATGACGCGCGATGTCCGCTCTTCACGGTTCGAAAGCTCTGGATGACGATGAAGATCACGCCGGTGCTCGATCAGTTTCTCGCGCAGTGACTGCGCGGCGCGATCGATGCTCATCTCCCGATCGGTTCGGTTACCGTTGCCAGCCTGACCGGGCTCGGCGGCCGGGGCAACGACAAACAGCAGGAGAAGCAGCCAGACTGCATTTTTCATACTATTAAAGATATTGTTTTGAGTTCGGATCATTCGTGACACCTCCACTTCGCACGGTAGCCGAATTGTCGGGAGTGGTCAATTAAAAGAAGCCTGGGTCAAAGAAGAGTGCGGTGGATGATGGCTGAGAGTGCGACCT
>JBEIMN010000101.1:0-8268 GCA_040378705.1 Acidobacteriota bacterium | reverse complement strand
GGTCATTGGAATAGTTTGCCTGAAGCAGACCGCCCTGCTCCATAATCCGCTGCGAGAGTGTCGCTGAGCCGGTGACATTGTCGGTCAGCAGCCCGCCATTCGCCCCGCCGGCAAGCGGGTTCGCGATCGGCACGTTCTTTCGGTCATAGAAAAAACTGCCAGTCAGTGTTGGATCATAGACCCCCTGCGAAGCTCGCAGGTCGAACCCCGTCAACTGAACATTGAGCCGTTCGATCTCGATGTCACGATTGTTTTCGAGCGCCATCAGTATCGTATCCCGAAGCGTCATTCGGACCTGCTTCGAGCCATCGACGCCGACGCGCTGATCTGATTGCTGATCGACCGTTTTACCAGGTACCGTCTCTGACGCCTGGGCACTGGCCACCATCAATAATCCGAACACGAACAACATCGTCAGGGTGGCCTTCACCATTGCATCCTTGAGTGCTCTACTCATATCAATTCTCCCTCTCTGCTCCTGCAGTGCCGCCTGGAGACCAGCGCGGCAGTGGCGATATCGTCGATCGCCAGTCACCAGTCTATTGATCTGCCGGAGCGCCATTTCAGCGCCCCACGATTCCGAGTATCGACGAGACGGCCGCCGAGACCTTGCGTCTCAGTCCATCACCCATCGACTGCCCGCCAATGCCGATCCGCCGCCAGAGCGACGAGTTGGCGATGTCGTCAAAGAGCGAATAGGCGACCGGCGTCGCGAGCAGCGTCAGCAGCAGGCAGAGCGACTGCCCACCGATCACCACCACTGAGGTCGAGCGGTTGATGCCAGCTCCCGGACCACTGCTGATCGCCAGCGGCGCCATGCCGGCGACGAAGGCGATCGTCGTCATCAGAATCGGACGCAACCGGTCACGGCTTGCCAGGATCAGCGCATCGTACCGATTCATCCCCTTGGCCCGCAGACCGTTCGTGTGGTCGATCTGCAGAATCGAGTTCTTCTTCACCATCCCAAAGAGAACCAGCAGCCCAAGCAGGGTGAACATGTTCAAACTCTGTCCGGCAAGGAGCAACGAGACCAGCGCGAATGGCATGCTCAGCGGCAGCGCCAAGAGCACTGTCACCGGATGAATGAACGACTCGAACTGCGCGGCAAGGACGATGTACATAAAAATGAACGAAAGAAGAAAGGCGAGGACGAATCCGGTCATCGTCCGCTTCAACTCCTTCGTTCGTCCCGAGAGCCCTGTCACATAGTCCGGGGGCAGGTTCATCTCCCTGACCGCCTTGTCGAGCTGTTCAAGAATCTGGCTCTGCGAATAGCCCTGTTCAAGGTTGGCCGTCAGCATAACCTCGCGCTGTCGTGCGACACGCTCGATCCGCGTCGGGCCGGTCGCCTCCGTGAAGCGAACGACACTGTCGAGTCCGACACTTCCCATTCGCATCGACGGAACGTTGAGCTTCTGGATCCCCTCCGCCGTCGAGCGATAATTCTCCGTTGCCCGGACGTGGACCTCGTACTGCTCACCCTTCTCATTGTAGGTCGAGACCTGATCTCCACCGACGAGGAGACGCAGACTCTGCGCGATGTCGAGGACGTTGACACCAAGGTCGGCCGCTCGTGCGCGATCGATCTCCACCTGCATCTCGGGCTTGCCAAAGATCAGCGATGTATCGGCGTCGACGATCCCCGGCATCGCCTTGAGCCGGTTGAGCAGATCCTGCGAATACTGGTTGAGCTTAACCAGATCCGGGCCCTGTATGGTGTAGGCGATGTTCGCGTTCTGACGGCTGCTGCCCCCGATCGCCGCGACTGTCGAAACCGACGGTCGCAGGTTGAGCGGCGCATACTTCGGCAATACCTTCTCGCGTACCTGCGCCATAATGTCGAACTGCGAGAGCTTCCGCCCCTTGAGCGGGGTCATTCGCACATAGATCTTTGCCTCGTTCGGCGTCTGCTGCGGATCGTCGCCGATCGTCATCAGTGTATAGTCGATGTGCGGAAGCTGCCGGATATCGGTTGCCACCTTCTGGGCCGTCGTCAGCGTCGATTGAAGCGAAGTGCCCTCCTCGGCGCGAATCGTCACCTCGAACTCGTCCTGATCGTCCTCCGGAAAGAAATCCTTGCCAACCGCCATGAAGAGCGGGATCGTCGAGAGAAAGACCAGCAGCGCCAGCGTGACGATCACCCAGCGATGGTTGAGCGAAAAGCGCAACATCGCCGTGTAACCGTGATCGAGAACCCGGTTGAGCCAGTTTGACTTCTCAACGCTTTCGAGCGGCAGACTCGCCGCACCCGGAGACTTCGGCTCGCTGGACTTCCGCTTGACGCGCTTCAGCAGACGCGCACTCATCATCGGCGTCAGGGTGAAACTTACGAGCAGCGAGACCATAATCGAAAAGGCCATCGTCAGCGCGATGCTCTTGAAGAAACGGCCTGGAATACTCGACATGAACGCCACCGGCAGGAAGATCACCACCAGCGAGAGCGTCGTCGCCATGACCGCCAGTCCGATCTCGCGCGTCGCCTCGATCGCCGCATCGAAGGGGTTCATCTCCTTCTCTTCGAGATACCGGAAGATGTTCTCGAGGACGACGATCGCATCGTCAATGACGATCCCGACCCCGAGCGTCAAACCAAGCATCGACGGACCGTTGAGCGTGATATTGGCCCACTCCATCGCCGCAAATGTCGAGATCAGTGACGTCGGAATCGCAATCGCCGCGATGATCGTCGCCCGCAAATTCTGCATAAAAAGCAGCACAACCAGCGCCGCCAGAATCGACCCAAGCACGAGGTGCTCGCGGATCGTGTTGAACGCCGCCATAATGAAGACCGACTGGTCACGAACTACCCTGATCTCGTACCCGGGCGGAATCGAAGCCTTCAGATCTTCCAGCCGCCCCTTGATCCCATTGACGACATCGACCGTGTTGGTTCCCGACTGACGCCGAATCTGGAGCAGCAGCGCCGGAGTGTCATTGAACCTTCCTGCCGAGAGTTCATCCTCGACCCCATCCTCCGCATAACCGACATCCGAGATCTTGATCGAATAGCCGCCACGATTGGCGACAACAATATTATTGAAGGAGGCGACATCCGGCAGACGCCCGAGCGTCCGCAGCGTCAGAAAACGGTCCGGCTGATCGATGCGCCCGCCCGGGACCTCAAGGTTCTGCGCCTGAAGCGCTCCCGAAACCTGGGCAACAGTCAGATTGAAGGCTCGCAACTTGTCACCATCCAGCTTGACGTTGACCTGCCGCTTCCGCCCACCAATGATCTGCACCTGACCAACACCGTTGATCGATTCGATCTGGCGGCGCAGAACCTTGTCCGCATACTCTGTCGCCTCGCGAATCGAACGGTTCGAGGCGAGCGAGACCGTCATGATCGGCGCCGCGTCAGGATCGAACTTCTGAACCACCGGCTGCTCGACCGATTTCGGCAGCAACGGCAGCGCCGTATTCAATTTGTCACGTACATCCTGCGCCGCCGAATCGAGATCCCGCTCCAGCTCAAAGGTGATCACAACCAGCGAAACCCCTTCCGACGAGATCGATCGCAACTCCTCGATCCCGCTGATCGTATTGAGCGCCTCCTCGATCTTGTCGGAGATCTCTGTCTCGATCTCCTGTGGCCCCGCACCCGGCAGAACCGTCGAAATTACGACTGTCGGGAACTCGACCCGCGGAAAACGCTCGATCACCAGCCGGTTGTAGGAAAATATTCCAAGAACCACCAACGTCATAATCAGCATCGTCGCGAAGACGGGCCGCCTGACACAGATTTCAGCCAACTTCTGCATAAACTTCTCCTTCTCTCTCCATCACTCGCCCAAGGCTCCAATCAATGCCACCTACCTCACAGCCGATCTGACCGCGCTGCCCTGCTGCAGCTTATCGGTGTTGCTCGTCGCGACGATCTCCCCTTCGCGAATGCCCGCGCGGATCTCGATCAGATCGCCGTCGATCACCCCTGTCTGCACGATGCGCTCGACCGCCTTCCCACTCTCGATCACGAAGATCTTGCTCAACCCGGCCGAAGTGACGATCGAGCGCTGCGGAACCATCACCACCGGTGACGCCTTGCTCAGAATCAGATTCGATTTCGCGAACATCCCCGGCCGCAACTGATTCCGACCATTCGCCACCTCCGCCTCGACCGTCAGGGCACGCGTCTGCTCACTGAGCGAAGCGCCTATCCGGACTATCCGCCCACTAAAGGTCTGATCAGGAAACGCCTCGACCCGCAGCGTCATCGACTGCCCCACTTTGACCGCTGCCGCCGCATACTCTGGCACATCCGCCCGCAAGCGGAGCGGATTTATCTTCACCAGCGACATTATCCGCCCACCCATCGCCAGATAGGCTCCACGCGCCGCAAACTTCTCCTTCACCGCCCCGGTGATCGGCGCCCTGACCACGGTGTCGGTCAGTGACTTGCGCGCCAGCGCCAGCGCCGCCCGCTGCTGCTCGACAACCGCCAACTGCTGGTTGACCGCGTCGATCGCCGCCTGGTGGCGTGCCTGCGCCAGACTGTGGTTGATCCGTGCCTGATCATAGACCGATCGCGCGATGTCGCCCTTCTCAATCAGCCGCGCCGCACGGTCCAGCTCGACCGTTGCCAGGTCGAGTGCCCCCTGCGCGATCCTCACCTCTGCATTCTGCCGCGCCTCGAACTTCTCCCCATCCTTCATCCCCAATCGCGCCATCGTCTGCCGCAATGCCGCCTCAGACTGCTCGATCCGTAATTTTGCATCCCGCTGATCAATCTGTGCAATCACCTGACCAGCAGTCACGAAACTGCCGAAATCGACGTTGAGCTGCGCCAACTCACCCGCCGCCTGCGCGCCAATCAATACCTCTTCATCCGCCATCATCGACCCAACCACCTCGAGCCCACGCTCCAGATTGCGCGTCACGGCCGCCGCTGAGGTCACATCAATAGTCTCCGGCGTCTCCAGTTTCGCTGCCGCCGGCACGGCCCCAGCCTTTGCCGCCACCGGCGACTCCTTCTCGTGCGGTCGCAAATAGAACCAGAGCAGCAGGGCCACCCCCACCACCACTATCCCAATCACAACCATCCGACTCCGTCCGCCTGTCTCAAACTGCTCGCTCATCTGTCCTTCCCTCTCCATCAATTGTCGTTTGTTAATTAATATCGAAACTGCCTCACCAACTCCAAACCATCAGCCTGCCTGCGTCTGTCCCCGGCCGTACTCAAGATTAAGCATCGAGGCGATGAAGATATCGGCAAACCGCTCCGCCGCCTGCCGGTTGCTGATGTTCAACAATTCGTTGACCTGATGCGGAAAAAGCTTTGTCGTCATCGCGTGATAATGAACCATCCCGATGAACGACCGCACCGCCGTCATCGGATCGACCTGCCGATAACGCCCCTCATCCACCCTCCGGCGGATGAAGCCCGCCAGCGCGTGAAAAATCCGCACAATGTGGTTTCGAAAGAAGATCTCCGCCAACTCATGCCCTTCAAGTCCGCTGTACAACATCAGTCTCATCGTGTTCTGATCAGCGTCGTTGATCTCCAGCATCCTCAACGCAACCAACTCGAATAGCCCACGATCGTCTCCCGTCTCCAGCGTCGCCTCCAATGCCCGCTCCAATGCCGTAAAATCCTCCGAGCAGGCCTTCCAGTCGATGATTGCCGCATACAGGTCACTCTTCGTCGCGAAATGGCGGAAGATCGTCGCCTCGTTCACTCCCGCTGCCTGTGCGATCTCCCGTGTCGTCGTTCCCTGAAACCCGCGCCGCGAAAAGAGATCAACCGCGACCTCGATAATCTGCTGTCGCCGATCCACCGCCGCCATCCGGCAAGCCGGTCGACCCTCAATATTCTCCGGTGAACTCAACCCTCTACCTCCCTTACATCCCCTTCAACTTAAGTAAGTAATTACTTACTACCACACAGGCCAGCCCGATGGCAAATCGAAATGTAAGTACTTACTTGCTCGAAGTCAGGAGAAGTTTTTTCCTCTGTTGCAGCGACGGAATGAGCCGGGATGGTCACGCGGCTCTGTCGACTGAACGGTAAACGGGCCAGTAAACGGGCCGGCCGACTGGCAGTGAGAACGCACGCCTCTGGAAATTGCTGACCAATGACGGCATCCCCTGACCGCTGTCCATGCCGGGGGTGACCGGATCGGGGAAGGCTGGTTTCAGTAACGGAACCAGCTTTCCCACGATCAGTGCCCAGACAAGCGCCGTCAGCAGCAGGTCGCGACGAATATCAAATTCGGACTCCTGGCAGGTCACTTTTTATGCCGTCAGGTGGACACTGCTACGACTATCTCTTAATCCTTTTCCGCAGCCGGAACCGTTCGAGCCAGGTTTCGCCCGATTCGGAATCGGAGACGAGGTCGGCCTCGATCCGATCACCGGGCTTGAATGGCGCCAGTTCGGCGGGATTCCTGACCAGAAAGGTCATCGTCATTCCGCCCATCAATCCATCAACCGCCTCATGCGTGATCTTGACCCGATTGATATCGGGGTCGAGGCGAATGATCCGGCCGCGGAGCAGTGATCGTTCAAGCTGGCTCGCAAGCTGATTCGACGCTCGCGAAGGGGTCCGGGGATTACCGGAGCGCGGGCTGGTCGAAAAGCCCTCATTGGTCAGTGCGTGGGGCGAGGCAGGATCATGCGCGCCCATCTTTAAACTTGACTGGCTTGACTGGCTTAACTGGCTTAACTGGCGGAGATAATGGACGAGCTGCCACCGTTCCTGGTCACTCATCTTCGCCCGATAAGCAGGCATCCCGCTGCTGACTATTCCGTACGTGATGACGTGGAATATCTCGCCATCCGCGAGTTTCGTGACGTAGCGGCTGGTGAGATCCGGAACCTTGATCTTCGACTGACGATTGAACGCTGCCCCCTTCCCGTCGGCAGCGTGGCATACCTGGCAGTTCACCTCATAGAGTGCCCGCCCATTCTCGATATTCTGCGTATTGGGCTGAACCGGATTTCGGAGACGCTTCGCGGCAGCCGGGGCATGCCCCTTCTTATGGCCTTCATGGGCGAATATTCCAGTGAGCTGACCTGACAACAAGGTCGCGACAAGACCGACCACGAGCAGTCCGAGGACTGACAACCTGAGCGACCGGACGCTGATCTTCATTTGTGACTCCTTCCTGACGAAACCGTTATTAAGAGAATAGATTTCGGGGAAGAGACTACACGCTCTTCTTCGTGTGAACCAATGCTTCCTCCGCTTTCCACACTCCCCCTACTCCTTTATCGCACCACCTCAATTTCGGCAACAAAATAGGCGACAGCAATACCACTCCACCTGATAGTTTTGCCTTTTGAATTTTCGCCATGGTATGCTGCCAGCTTGCAATAATAAATGGTTAATCTGCGGCTGCCAGGCAGTTGCACAGTAGCGATGATGAGGAGGCAAGGTTGAGCGTTCTTGTAGATAACAATACCAGACTGATCGTGCAGGGATTGACGGGCAAGGAAGGCACATTCCACGCCCTGCAGATGCGCGATTACGGCACGAATATCGTTGGCGGAGTGACGCCGGGCAAGGGCGGGACGACCCACGAAGGGTTCCCGGTCTTCAATACGGTCGACTCGGCGGTCAGGGAGGCTGGCGCGAATGCGACGGTGATCTATGTTCCGCCGCCGTTCGCGGCGGATGCGATCATGGAGGCTGCGGCAGCGGGTATCGAGCTGATCGTCTGCATCACAGAGGGTATCCCGGCACTGGACATGGTCAAGGCTTTCCAGTTCGTCAGCGATCGTGGAGTGCGCCTGATCGGGCCGAACTGCCCGGGGGTCATCTCGCCCGGCAAATGCAAGGTCGGCATTATGCCGGCGCGCATCCACCTCCCGGGACGGGTCGGAGTCGTCTCACGGAGCGGAACGCTGACCTATGAGGCAGTCGGCCAGCTCACTTCACTCGGCATCGGCCAGTCGACCTGCATCGGCATCGGTGGCGACCCGATTATCGGCACGACGCAAAAGGACGCCGTCAAACTCTTCAACGAGGATCCGGATACCGATGCGATCGTTATGATTGGCGAGATCGGCGGCTCAGCGGAGGAGGAGGCGGCCGAATATATTCGCGAGCACGTCAAAAAACCGGTGGTCGGCTTCATTTGCGGGCAGACGGCTCCTCCGGGACGTCGGATGGGCCACGCCGGCGCGATCATCTCCGGTGGCAAGGGAACGGCTGCCGAGAAGATGGCGGCAATGACCGCCGCCGGCATACACGTCGTCAGGAGCCCCGCCGATATCGGCGCCAAGGTCAGGGAAGTCCTTAACTAAGGGCCAGACCAGGAATAGACTGGAAAG